>JAMQPJ010000077.1 GCA_023717585.1 Thermoanaerobaculia bacterium | reverse complement strand
CGCGCGTCTCCGGGCCTTCGTCCTCGGCGTGACAGCGTCGGCGACCGGGGCCATCGCCGGCGCCGCGGTCGTCATCGCCCGCGGCGCCGTGCGCGACCTCCCCACGGCGGCGATCGCCCTCGCCGCTCTCGTCGCCATCTGGAAGCTCAAAGCTCCCGAGCCGCTCGTCGTGGCCGCCGCGGGGATCGTGGGGCTTTTCGCCTATCCCGGCTGAGACGAGCCCGCCGGCCAGCGCAAGAAGAAGTTCGCTATTTTTTCGCTGGGGCGGCCGCGGGGGGCGGGGGGTCGGTCGACGCGTGGTCGGAGACGTACTTCCAGACGCCGTCCTTCTCGGAGGCAACGTCGCAGAAGGTCCCGGTATCCGTGTGCGCGGCGCCTCCGGCCTTCGGGACCGTGGTCATCTTGAAATGGCCCCAGCCCGCCGAGAGGCGGCCGGCCGTCCGGTAGTGCGTGTCCATCAGGACGAACTCCGTGACCTTCACGTCCGAAAGGAACTGCGCGATCGCCTCGGCGATGGCCTTGCCGCCTTTGATGGCCGGCGAGCCGGGCAGGACGAGGACTGCGTTGTCCGCGTAGCACGCGGCGGCGGCGGCCGCATCGCCCGCGAGAAACGCCTTGACGAACGCGGCGTCGACGGCCTTGGCCCCCGTGTCCGCGGCCGAGGCGCCTCCGGCCGCGAGGACCGCGCATGCGACCAGAATGAGGATTCCAACTCGTTTCATCGATTCCTCCATCTTTCGGTTGATACGAAGATTCTGCCTCATGTGGATCTCCGTTGCGTCTCCCCGAGCGTAATGAGGATCACGGCCCACACGATCACGGCCGCGGCCAGAAGCGTTCGAGCGCTGACCGGCTCGCCGGCCAGAGCCCAGCCGAGAAACATGGCCACCGCCGGATTCACGAATGCGTAAGTCGAGACGAGGGCCGGGGACGCCGCCCTGAGGAGCCACATGTAGACCGTATAGCCGAGGAGGGAGCCGAAGAAGAGAAGGTAGAGGAGCGCCGCCCAGGAGCGTGCCGAAACGTGCGCGGGCCAGAAGCGGGCCCACTCGCCCGTCGAAAGGGACAGCGCGAGAAGGAGAGCCCCGCCGGCGATCATCTGCAGCGCGGTCGCCTGAAGCGGCGACTCGGGCGGTGCGAAGCGGCGCGAGAGAAGGGACCCCAGTGCCCACGCGAATGCTGCGAAGAGCACCACGGCGGCTCCGAGGAGGTCGATGCGTTCGCCGCCGAGCCCGGCGGGGCCGAGAAGCAGCGCGACGCCCGAGAGGCCGAGGGCGACTCCGGCGAGAGCGCGGCCGCCGGGCGCGTGGCGCTCGGGAGGCATCGCCTGCAGAAGGACGATGAAGAGCGGCTCGATCGCGATGAGGAGGGCGGCGAGGCCCGACGAGACGCGCTGCTCGGCCCAGACCACCCCGCCGTTCCCGCAGAGGAGCAGAAGGGCGCCGCAGGTGAAGGCCGGCACGAGGTCGCGCGCCGCGATGCGGGAGGCGCCCCTCGCCTTCGCAACCGCGAGGAGGATCGCGCCGGCGGCGGCGTAGCGGATCCCCGACATCGCGAACGGCGGGATCGACTCGAGCCCGTATCGGATCGCGAGGTACGTGGAGCCCCAGACGACGTAGAGGACGAGGAGGCCCGGGACGACGCCGCGCTTGACGCCCTTCACGGAGCGATCATCGCCTCCCACACGGCACGCGACATCTTTTTCGCGGCCGCGATGACGCGCATGCGGCCCGCGTCGTTCGCGCCGAAATCGTTTGCGAGGAGGACGAGGACATACTCCCGCCCGTCGGGGAGGCGGACGACCGCGGCGTCATGCTGCGAAGTGGACATGCTTCCCGTCTTGTGACCCACGAGCGCGCCCGACTGAGCGTGGAGCCCGGCCGGGATCTCCTCGTTGAAGGTCTGGCCGATCAGGATCTCCCACGCCTTCGCCTTCGCCGCGGCCGAAAGCCTCGGAGACCGCACGGCGGCTTCCATCACGGTGGCCATTCCCGCGGCGTCCGTCTCGTTGTTCAGACCCTGTTCGAACGCCTTCAAGTCCTCGACGCAGCGGCGCACTTTCACGGTGGGCGCGCCGAGGGAATCCGTGAAGCTCTGGACGTTCGCGGGACCGACGTGCGAGAGGACGAGGTTCGTCGCGAGGTTGGAAGACCTCACGATCATCTCCGTCGCGAGAAACTCGAGAGTCGCCGTCCCGCCGAGCTTCTTCACCGTGGGGCCGTCGTCCTCTTCGAGCCCGATCGAAAACGGCGATCCGTCGACGAGGCTCTTGAACTCGTTCTTCACCGGCAGCTCGTCCGAAAGCTTCAGGGTCCCGGCATCCACGCGCCGGAGCACCTCGAGGAGGACGGGCGTCTTCATCGTGGAGGCGGCGTGCATGGAAAGAGAAGAGTTCTGAGAGAGTGAAAGACCGCTCGAAAGGTCCTTGAACCAGATGCCGAACGTCGCGCCGCTTCCAGCCGCGATCTCCGCGAGCGTGGTTCGAAGCGCGGCCGTTTTCGCCGCATCGAGCCGCGTCCCGGCGCCTTCTTTACCATTCGAAGAAATCTTCTCTTCTTTCTTCTTCAGTCTCCTTGCATACCGAAACAGCGGCTTCAGGAACGGGCTGTCGAACGGCGTGATCTGGACGCCCGGGACGTTGTGTCGCGTGGACTGCAGGACGGTCCCGTCGCCGATCCACATCGCCTCGTGGTCGATCTTGTCCTCGGTGCCGAAGAAGAGAAGGTCGCCGGGGAGAAGCGCTTCGAAGGACACCGGGACGAGCTGCGGATCCTGAAAAGCCTGCTGGTAGCTGTTCCTCTTCAGCGTGACGCCGTGCTCGGAGAAGATCCGCGCGATCAACCCCGAGCAGTCGAACCCGAGAGGCGTCGTCCCGCCCCACGTGTAGGGCGCGCCGAGAAACCGCTTGCCGAACGCGATCCATTCCGAGGGAGAACGAAGAGGAAGAGGGAGAGAAAGAGGGAGAGGAAGATTCTCTTTGAAAGTGAAGAGGGCCACGTCCGGGCGCGCGACGAATCCCATGCGCCCGTCCGGCAGGCGCACCCGCACCCACGAGTAGGCGTCGCTCGGCGTGCGCTTGCCTGACCCGCCGCCGTCTTCACCTTCTAAGAAATCTTCAACAGCCAGCGTCCCCCCGACCGGCGCCGTGAGGAGCGGCTTCTGCTTCGTGAAGGACGGGCTCGCGTAGACGTGAGCAAGATTGGACATGACGCGCGCGATCTTCGTTCCCCGTGTCGCCGGGGCCGCGTCACCCCGGCGCAGTGCCCGCTCCGGGATCCAGGCGACCTCGCCGGCGGCCGTCCGCACCTTCGCGAATCCTGCGACGTCCTCGAGGATCTCCACGCGTTCGCCGAGCACGACCTGGTCGTCGACGCTCGACGTCTCGTCGGGTCTCGTGAAGAGGTCCTGGACCGCGGTGGCGACCACGGCCGTCTTTGGCGGCGCGGGCGGTGCGGGGGAGGAGCCGAAGAGGGAGATTTCCTTGAATGAGAAGAGGATGAGAACCGTCGCGAAGGTGCGCGGTCTGATTCTCCTCGCCGCCGTCGTCATCCGGTCGCGCATCCGACGATTCTCACACCATAATCGGGGCATGACGCAGCCCGCTTCTCTTTCTTCTCTTTCCCGCCGGGGTCTCATTCTGTCGTCCGCTGCCGCCGCCGCGACTTCCGCGCTGCCTGAAGCGCTCCTTGCGGAGGCTCCCGCCGGCCCGTCCCGCTTGCTGCCCTCTCTCTCGTACCGCGCCCTTCCCCTGAAGCTCGCGCACACGTGGACGATCGCGCGCGGCTCTTCGGACACGAAGACGAACGGCCTCCTGACGCTCTCGGCCGAGGGCGTGACGGGTTACGGGGAGGCCGCCCCGAACAAGCGCTGGAACCAGAGTTTCGAGACGTCGGAGGCCGCGTTCGCGAAGGTGAAGGCGGCCGTCGCGGGTCTCTCGCCATGGGAGCACCTGACGTGGCTCGAGCGCGCGGAGAAAGAGGCCGGGCCCGACAGCGAGGTCGTGGCCGCCCTCGACCTCGCGCTGTGGGACTGGAAAGGCAAGAAGCTGAACCGCCCGGTGCACGAGCTTCTCGGAATCCCGAAGGGCCGCATGCCGATCACGACGTTCTCGATCGGTATCGACACCGCGGAGGTCATGAAGCAGAAGGTCCGGGAGGCCGCCGCGTTTCCGAGGTTGAAGATCAAGATCGGTCTCCCGAACGACGAGGAGAACATCGCGGCGATCCGGTCCGTGACCGACAAGCCCATCACCGTCGACGCGAACGAGGGCTGGACGGGCGTGGACGAGGCGAAGAAGAAGATCGCGTGGCTGAACGGCGTCAAGCCCCTCTTCCTCGAGCAGCCCATGCCCGCGGCGATGGACGGCGAGATGGTGAAGCTCAAGGGCCTCGCGATGTTTCCGGTCCTGGGCGACGAGGGGGTGCTGCATGCGTCCGACGTGGCCGCGAAAGCCGGCCTCTTCGACGGCGTCGTCCTGAAGCTCGCGAAGTCGGGCGGCATCACCCGTGTCTACGAGATGGCGGCCGTCGCGCGCGCCCACGGTCTCAAGCTGATGCTCGGCTGCATGATCGAGTCGTCGCTCGGCATCTCGGCGGGCGTCGCCGTGGGTCCGCTCTTCGACTGGCTCGACATCGACGGCAATCTCCTTCTCGCGTCGGATCCGTTCAAGGGCCTTTCGATCGCGAACGGCCGATGGGCTCTGCCCGACGGACCAGGGCTGGGCGTCGTTCCCTCCGGCTCCTAGCACCGGGGTACGAGAGCCGCGTCGGGCGCAGGCGCGCAGACCCCCTCGGATCGACCGGGACTCGACGTCAGGTCCGCGGCACGAGAGCGATCTTCGGGCGCTCGCCCGAACGCGTGAGCCCGCGGGCGCGCAGAAGCGCGTGGTCCGCGCGGGCGATCGTCCTCTCGAGCGTCTCGTCGTCTTCGCGCGCCGCCCAGCCGAGCGAGAACGGCACGAGAAGCTCGCGATCGGCCATGAACATCAGGCGCTTGCTCGTGTTCTCGGTGGACGACGCATCGGCTCCGTCGAGAAGGAGCAGGAACTCGTCGCCCCCCATCCGCACCGTGGATTCCTCGGCGCGCGTGGCGCGCATGAGGAAGCGCGCAACGCGGTTCAGCACCGCATCGCCCGCCTCGTGCCCGAATTCGTCGTTGTAGTGCTTGAACTGGTCGATGTCGACCATGACGCAGCCCCACGTGCCGCCCGCGTCGCTGTGGCGCGCGACGAAGTCGGCCAGGTAGCGGCGGTTCCAGCAGCCCGTGAGCGGGTCGCGCAGGGTCTGGTCCAGGAGCCGGTCCTCGAGCCGCTTGCGGTCCGTGATGTCGATGAGGATGCCCTGGAAGTAGACCTCCCGCGTCTCGGGATCGACGCAGCGGTAGGCGGTGTCGATGACCGTCCGGATCTCCCCGTCCGCGCGACGGATCTGGAACTCGAAGTCCCGGACGGCGCCGTCGCGCTCGAGGACGAGCAGTTCGGCTTCGCGCCGTGACGGGTCGAGGAGGAAGTCGCCGCTTTGGCGCTTCCGCGCTTCCTCGAGGGTCGGGACGCCCAGCATTGCGAGAAACGCCGGGTTGCCGTCGACGATCCGTCCTCTCTCGTCGGTGACGTAGATCCCCTCGCGCAGGTCTCGCACGAACCGGCGCAACGCCTCTGCGTCGTCGAGACGGGAGAACCGGCTTGGCATGGTGGCAGGGGATCCTATAACGAACTCGCCTGAGGGATGTCAAGGCGCGGTCGAAGCCGAACCGCCGGTCAGTTCTCTTGCCAGGTTGAGACCACGCCCCAGGACCTCGTTCCACGGGAAAAGGGCTCCGGGGTCGTTCTTGCGGTCCGGCGAGATGTGCTGATGCCCGGCGATCCACGGCGATTCGAGCTCGAACATCGCCGTGAGAACGCCCACGAGCCGGACGACCGACTCCACCTGCGCGGGCGCGAACGGATACCGGTTTCCGTCGCCGGTGATCTCCACGCCGACGGACGTGCGGTTCAGGGCCATGCGCCCGTGAAAGAGAGAGGCTCCCGCGTGCCACGCCCGGTGCTCGAGCGAGACGAACTGCACGAGGCGGCCGTCGCGCTGGACGAGAAAGTGCGACGAGACTCGGCTCTCGGGTTTCTGGAAGAGCGCGATGCATTCCTCGTCGGTGTCCTGCGCCGTGTGGTGGAGGACGAGGGCCGAAACCGGCTCGATCTTCCACGGCATGTATCCGTCCCACCAGGAGTTCGGCATCGGGATGAGGCAGGCATCCGTCTCGTTCCCGCCGGCGGCCCGCCAGAGGTCCCAGAATCGGCGGTCCGCCTCGCGGAAGACGCGGTCGAGGTGCAGCGCGCCGGGGTTCGCGCGGGCCTCGGCGAGCGTCGTCTCCGCGCGGGGCACGGGCGGCATGAGAACGGGCGGAAGAGGAGGCTCGACGACGGGCGGGAGGTCCGGCAGCGAGGCGGACCAGACGTTGACGATCTCGGCGGCGATGTCGCCCATCGCGCGCGTCGCCCGCAGAGTCGCGCCCTTGCGATCGGAGATGCGGTCCGCGAACGCGACGAGGACGAACCGTCCCTTTTTCGTCGTGAGCATGCCCGAGTCGTTCCGCACGCCCCCGTAGCTGCCGCTCTTTCCGGCCCACGTCGAGCCCTCCCCGTCGAGAAGCAGTCGCGGCAGGCGGTCGCGCGCGCGCTGCGCCGCGAGGAGTGTCGCGAGAAGGCGATCGCCCGCGGGGCCGAGGAGCGTGCGCGTCGCGACGCGCCGGTAGAGCTCCGCCGTGTCGCGCGGCGTCATGCTCCCGAGCGGCGGCCACTTCGGCGGGTCCATTCCCCGGTTCGGGATCCGGCCCAGGAGCCGGATTCCCGGCAGGCCGAGTGCGGCCATGCGGGCGTTCACCGCCTCGGCGCCGAAGAGATCGATGAAGCGGTCGGCCGCCGTGTTGTCGGAGATCGCGATCATGAGCTGCAGGAGGTCGCGATTCGTGGGCGTGAGACCGGGATCGAATTCGTCGAGCACACCCGAACCGGCGGCAACGTTCTTCGCGGTCAGCTTCCAGCGGTCCGTCAGGTCGAAGCGCCCCTCGCGCTCGCGGGCGACGGCCTCGGTGAGGAGAGCGAGCTTGACGACGCTCGCGGCCTCGAACTCGTCCGCGGCGTTCAGCTCGAGGTGTCGGCCGGTCTCGACATGGAGCGCGACGATTCCCATGCGCGCCCCGCTGCCCGCCGCGAGCTTCGCGACGCGGCGGGCGAGGGGCGCATTCGCCGGCACCGTGTGGAGCGAGGCGGGAATCGTCGTGCAGGAAGAAAGAAGAAAGAGAACGATGCTTAGAAAGAATGTGCGGGCCTTTCGCATCGATGGCCGTTCTAACATGCGCGAATCGAAAAGGGACAGCGCCTCGTCGCCCTCGACATGTTCCGCGGCCTGACGGTCGTGGGGATGATCTTCGTCAACAATCCAGGCGACTGGGGGCATCTCTATTGGCCGTTCGACCACGCCGCGTGGCACGGCTGGACGCCGACGGACCTCATCTTCCCGTGGTTCCTGTTCATCGTCGGCGTCGCGGGCGTCTTCTCGCTCGAGAAGCGGATGGCCGGAGGGGCCGACCGCCTCGACCTCGCGCGTCACGCCTTCCAGCGCGGCATGACGATCGTCGTCGTGGGGTGGCTCATGGCGTTCTACCCGTTCGTGCCGTTTCTCGAGCGTCTCTCACGTCTCCGGATTCCGGGTGTCCTGCCGCGTATCAGTGTCACGTTCGTCTTCGGAACGTGGATCGTTCTCGCCGTATGGAAAAGGCGCGTGCCCGGCGTCGCGGCGGCCGTCCTCGTGCTGCTCGCCCTCCACACGTGGATCCTCCTCGGCACGGGATTCGACGTCACCCCCGAGGGAAACGTACAGCGCGCCGTCGACCTCGCCGTCCTGAAGGGACATCTGTGGAAGAACGCGCAAGGATGGGATCCCGAAGGAATCGTCTCGACGCTGACGGCCATCGCGACCATGCTCACGGGCACACTCACGGGCTTCCTCCTGCGGGGTGGGGCACCCGTGCGGCAGAAGGTCGCACGACTCGTCGCCTGGGGGATCGTCGCAACCGGGGGCGGCCTCCTCTGGGGCCGGTTTCTTCCAATCAACAAGAACCTCTGGACGCCGTCGTACGTCGTCTTCACGTCGGGCGCGGCGCTCCTCGCGATCGGGGTCTGCGTTCTCGCGATCGACGGCCTCGATTGGAAGAAGCCGCTGGCCCCGTTCCTGTCTTTCTTCTCCACGTTCGGCACGAACCCGCTCCTCGTGTTCGTGCTCTCGGGCCT
>JAMQPJ010000057.1 GCA_023717585.1 Thermoanaerobaculia bacterium | reverse complement strand
TCATCCCCGTGAGCGTCACGCTGAACGGCACCGCGCGGACTGGCTCGTTCGAGCCTCGCACGACGCTCGCGGAGGCGCTCCGCGACGCGTGGGGCCTCACCGGCACGAAGATCGGCTGCGACCGGGGCGCCTGCGGCGCCTGTACGGTTCTGCTCGACGGCCTCGCCGTGAACTCCTGCCTCACGCTCGTCCACGACGCGGACGGCCGGAGGGTCACGACGGTCGAGGGGCTCGGATCGCCCGAGGCGATGGCTCCCATCCAGAAGGCGTTCGTCGACGCAGACGCGCTCCAGTGCGGCTTCTGCACGCCGGGGATGGTCGTGTCGTGCGCGGGCCTCCTCGCGAAGGACGCGCACCCGACGCCCCACGCCGTGCAGGAGGCCGTCGCCGGCAATCTCTGCCGGTGCGGGACGTACACCGGCGTCTTCGCGGCCTGCGAGGCCGCCGGCAAGGCGGGGGTGAAACATGGCTGAAGAAAACAGGGAGAAAGGGAAAGAGAAAGAACAGGAAAAAGAGAAAGGGAAAGAGAAAGAGAAGGTTTCTGAGAAGGTGCCCGGCGCAGCCGCCACAGAGGTGTCAGTCGAGGTCGGACTCGCCGGTCATACCCTTTCTAAGAGAATTCTCCTTTCTCCCGGCGATCCTGCTCCTTATCCCGTCGGCTCGCGGCCGGTCACCGGTCGCCGCCGCCCGCGCCTCGACGGGCCGCAGAAGGTCACGGGCCGCGCGATGTTCACGCACGACGTTCGGCGGCCGGGGATGCTCCACGCGCGCATCCTCCGCTCGCCGCACGCCCACGCGAAGATCGTCTCGATCGACGCGTCGGCCCTCGAGAAGATGCCGGGCGTCGTCTTCGAGATCCCCGGCAAGGACGTCGTCCGCTACCACGGCGAGGCGGTCCTCGCCCTCGCGGCGCCCACGCGCGCCGCAGCCGAGGATGCGCTCCGCGCGGTCAGGGTCGGGTATGACGTGCTCCCGCATACCGTCAGCCTCGCGGCCGCGCGGAAGGATAGCTCGCCCCTCGTCTTCCAGAAGCCCGTCGAGGAAAAGCGCAGCGCGGGCGACGTGCCCGGCGCCGCTGCCGCGTTGCCGCAGACGGGAAACGTGCGGGGACCGAAGGCCTCCGGCCGCGGAGACGTCGACAAGGGCTTCGCCGAGGCGGAGGGGATTCTCGAGGTCGTGACGACCACGGCCGTCCAGACGCACGTGCCGCTCGAGACCCATTCCCTCTTTGCCGAGTGGGTCGGCGACACGCTCGAGGTCCAGGCCTCGACGCAGGGGACCTTCAGCGTCCGGGACGAGCTCGCCGGCGTCCTCAAGCTCCCGAAGGACAAGGTGATCGTCCGCGCCGAGTTCACGGGCGGCGGGTTCGGCGCGAAGTTCGGCGCGGGCGACTACGGCGTCTTCGCCGCGAAGCTCGCGAAAAAGGCCGGCAAGCCCGTCCTCATGGCGCTCGACCGCAAGGAGGAGCACCTCGCGGCCGGCAACCGGCCCGACTCGTGGAACCGCGTGAAGCTCGGCTACAGGAACGACGGGACGGTCACGGCCGTGGACTACGAGTCTTTCGGCACGGCGGGCGTCGCGACGGGCACGGGCACCGGCGGCTTCGTGAAGTCGGCCTACGGCTTCCCCGCCGTCCGCGTCGCCGAATCCGACGTCTTCACCCACCTCGGCCCCGGCTGCGCGATGCGCGCGCCGGGCCACCCGCAGGGCTGTTTCGCCGTCGAGACCGCGCTCGAGGCGCTCGCCGCCAAGCTCGGGATGGACCCGCTCACCCTGCGCCTCAGGAACGACCCGTCCGAGGTTCGCCGCGCCGAGTGGGAGATCGGCGCGAAGGAGATCGGCTGGTCGCGCCGCGCCGGGATCACGAAGGCGAACGAGGCTGCCGCAGCGGCGGGCAGCCCGCTCCGGCGCGGCCTCGGCTGCGCCGCCTCGGTCTGGTACACGTTCGTCGCGCCGGGCTCGCAGGTGAACGTCCGGCTCCACCGCGACGGGACCGTCGAGGTCGAGAACGGCGTGCAGGACATCGGCGGCGGCCCGAGGACGCCGATCGCGATGGTCGTCGCCGAGGAGCTCGGCCTTCCCGTCGAGAGGATCAACGTGAAGATCGGCGACTCGCGCTACCCGTTCGGGCCCGCTTCGGGCGGCTCCGTCACGATCGGCTCCTTGATCCCCGCCGTCCGTGCCGCCGCCGTCCACGCGCGCGAGAGGCTCCTCGACGTCGCGTCGAAGCTCCTCGGTGCGCCGGCCTCGGAGGTGGTTCTCGCAAACGGTGTCTTCTCGGCGAAAGGCAGGACGGCGGAATTCCGGAAGGTCTGCTCCCGCCTCTCCGGCGAGACGCTCGTCGTGACAGGCGACCGCGCGAAGGATTACGACGGGGCGGACACGCGCATCTTCGGCGCGCAGTTCGCCGAGGTCGTCGTGGACGTCGAGACCGGCGTCGCCGCCGTGAAGAGGGTCGTCGCCGTTCACGACTGCGGCCAGCCGGTCTGGAAGACCGGCGTCGAGAGCCAGATCCGCGGCGGCGTCCTGCAGGGCATCAGCTACGCGCTCTTCGAGGAGCGTGTCGTCGACGAGCGCTCCGGCCGAGTCCTGAACCCGAACGTCGAGTTCTACAAGATCCTCGGGAGCAAGGACACGCCCGAGATCGTCCCGGTCCTCGTGGACCATTACCCGGGCAAGAACAACGCGCACGCGCGCGGCATCGGCGAGCCGGCGACCGTGCCGACGGCGGCCGCGGTCGCGAACGCGATCGCCCACGCGACGGGCATCCGGCCGACGGCGCTCCCGATCACACCGGCGAGGATCCTCGCCCTGCTCGCAAGGGTGCCGGCGCGCGAGGTGAGAGCATGAAATCCTTTGAAAGGGTCCAACCGCAGAGCTGGGACGAGGCTGTGGCGGCTCTTGCGGCGGCGAAGAAAGCGGGGGTTTCCGCCGAGGCCAAGGGCGCGGGAACCGAGCTCGTCGACCGCCTCAAGGAATACAACCTCGCGCCCGACCGGGTCGTCGACCTGAGGCGCCTGACCTCCCACTCTTCCATTCAAAGAAGACCCTCCGGCGGCGTTTCCATCGGCGCTCTCGTCACGCTGTCGACGGTCGCCGACGTCCTGAAATCCGATTTCCCCGCGCTCGCCGACGCGTGCCTCGGCGCTGCGACGCCGCAGATCCGGAACGCGGCGACGCTCGCGGGTAATCTCTGTCAGCGCCCGCGCTGCTGGTACTTCCGGTCGTCCGAGTTCCAGTGCCTCAAGAAGGGCGGCGTCGAGTGCCTCGCGAAGTCCGGCGAGAACGAGTTCCACGCGATCTTCGGGAACGACACGTGCGCGATCGTCCACCCCTCGGCCGCCGGCGTCGCGCTCGTCGCGCTGGACGCGCGGATCGAGACGCTCACCACGGGCGGCGGCCGCACGCTCGCGGCGGCGGACTTCTTCGTGCGGCCCGAGGCCGACATCCTCTCGGAGAATGCCCTGAAACCAGGCGAGCTGATCGTCGAGATCCACGTCGAGAGGCCACAGGGCCTGCGCTCGGCCTACCGGAAGATCAAACAGAAACAGGCGTTCGACTGGCCGCTCGCCGACGCGGCCGTCGCGTGGCGGGAGGAGGGCGGCATCGCGAAGGACGTGCGGATCGTGATCGGGTCCGCTGCGCCCGTGCCGTGGCGCGCGAAGGCCGCCGAGGCCCTCGTCGAGGGAAAGAAGATCGACGGGGCGCTTGCAGCCCGCGCCGCGCACGCCGCGCTCGAAGGCGCGACGCCGCTCGGCAAGAACGCGTACAAGCTGCCGATGGTGGCCGCCGTCGTCCGCCGAACGCTCCTTGCGTCGGCCCGGCTCCCGGACGGAACGGAGGCGTTCGGATGAGCGCGCCCACCGGCCTCGGCGGGTCGGACGCCGTCGCGCTCGACCCGGCGTTTCGCTGCCGCCACCTGCGCACGAAGACGATGTTCGTCGCGACGGGCGACTGGGACGACCACGCCCGCGAGCATCCCTCGACCTCCGCCGCCTACTGGTGCCTGCAGGTCATGGGGCCGGTCGGCCCGGACGGTCAGCCCGCCTGCCTCGACGACTGCCGGGCCGGCCGCGCCTGCTTCGAGGACGAAGACTGAGCGGACCGGCGGTGTTCGTCTCCGGAGTCCTCCTCGCCGCTGGCGCCTCGAGTCGCTTCGGGTCGCCGAAGATGCTCGCTCCGGTCGGGGAGGAAAGAACACCTTTGCTTCGGAGAGTCCTGGAGATCTGGCTCGGATCCGGATTCGACGAAGTGATCGTCGTTCTGGGAAAAGGTGCGGAGCAAATCCGAGAGGGGCTTGGGGATTTCTCATATGCGGCGGCTGCTGATGCAGCCGCCGATATACGCGAATCTGTTGCTCGACCGTCCGGTGTCAAGGGCGCGCTTCGCGCGCCGCGTTGCGGTCGAAGACCCTTGACACCGGGCGTTCGAGAAATATCCGCTTCTTCGTTCTCCTC
>JAMQPJ010000047.1 GCA_023717585.1 Thermoanaerobaculia bacterium | reverse complement strand
CAAGGGCTCGCCGCCGGGCTACGTCGGCTACGGCGAGGGGGGCGTCCTGACCGAGGCGGTCCGGCGCCGCCCCTACTCCGTCGTCCTCCTCGACGAGGTCGAAAAGGCGCACCCCGACGTCATGGAGCTCTTCTACCAGGTTTTCGACAAGGGGATTCTCGAGGACGGCGAAGGGCGGGAGATCGACTTCAAGAACACCGTCATCATCCTCACCACCAATGCCGCAACCGACACGCTGATGAAGCTCTGCGCCGACCCCGAGACCGCCCCGGAGCCCGAAAAACTCGTGGAGGCGATCAAACCGGAGCTGAACAAGATCTTCAAGCCGGCCCTCCTCGGGCGCATGGTCATCGTCCCCTTCTACCCGATCTCGGACAAGGTCATGAGCCAGATCATCAAGCTCCAGCTCGGTCGGATCGGGAGCCGGCTCCAGGAGAACCACGGCGCCTCGTTCAGCTACGACGACTCCGTCATCGCCGAGATCCTGGGGCGCTGCAAGGAGGTCGAAAGCGGCGCCCGCAACGTGGATCACATCCTGACGCGGACGGTCCTGCCCGAAATGTCGGGCGAGTTCCTTTCGCGGATGGCCGAGGGCCGGACGATGTCGCGCGTGCGGGTCGTCGTCGGCGACGGAGGAAACTTCCGCTACGAGTTCGACTGATGCGATCCTCGAACCCGAGCCTCGGCCGCGGAAACCCCGCTGCGGTATTCTTCGGCGTCGTCCGGAAGAAGACTCAGGTTCGTGACTCGCGTTACAGCGCGGGGGGCGCCGCCGACCTAGCTTTTGAGCGAATGACCGGTGAGGGAGGGGGCCGATGCGTCCTCGCAGTGTTTCGATGAGAATCGCGCGGCCATCTCCGGCTGAGGGGTGCTGAGTGGCCTACACGCAGGATGGTCGCAGGCTCGTGGTCAAGACGCCGCTCGGGAAGGACGCCCTCCTCCTCAACGGCTTCTCGGGGCAGGAAGCGATCTCCCGGCCGTTCTCGTTCCAGCTCAAATGCGTCGCCGAGAACGCAAAGAAGGTCCCCTTCGAGAGCATCCTCGGGCAGAAGGTCACGGTCGAACTCGCTCTGCCCGGAAGCTCGAAGCGGTGGGTCAACGGCGTCTGCTATCGGGTCGCGCAGGGGGGGCGGGACGCCACGTTCACGCGATACCTCCTCGACCTCGTGCCGGAAGCCTTCCTCCTGTCCCGGAAAACACAGAGCCGGATTTTCCAGCATCTCTCGATTCCCGACATTCTGAAGAAGGTCCTGAAGGGTTTTCCCGTGACCTGGGAGATCCAGGGAACGTTCCATCCGCGCGACTATTGCGTGCAGTACCGCGAATCCGACTTCGCGTTCGCGAGCCGGCTGATGGAAGAGGAAGGGATCTACTACTTCTTCAAGCACAGCGACGGCAGTCACGCGATGGTCGTCGCGAATACGCCGGGAAGCCACCCGGATCTTCCGGTCAAGAGCTCGCTCATCTTCGACGCCGTCGGCGGAGGGACCCGCGAGGAGGACCGCGTCACTGCCTGGGAAAAGGCGCAGGAGCTCCGCTCGAGCAAGGTGACGCTCTGGGACCACTGCTTCGAGCTGCCCCACAAGCACCTCGAAGGCGTAGCGGACATCCTGGCGTCCGTTGCCGCGGGCAAGTCCAGCCACAAGCTGAAGCTCGGAGCCAACGCCCCGCTCGAGCTCTACGATTTCCCCGGCGCCTACGCGCAGCGCTTCGACGGGATAAACAAGGGAGGCGGCGAGCAGCCGGCGGAGATCCAGAAGATCTTCCAGGACAACACCCGAACCGCCGAGGTGAGGATGCAGTCCGAGGCGGCCGCCAGCGTCCTCGTTCACGCCGGGAGCAACTGCCGCCAGATCGTCTCGGGTCACAAGTTCACGCTCGAGCGCCATTTCGAGGGGGACGGTTCCTGGGTCGTCCACCAGGTCGAGCATGTCGCGTCCGAGGGCGCCGACGTGCGCTCCGGCGGAGGCGACTTCGCCTATCAGAACCACTTCTCCTGCTTCCCGGCCGCCCTGCCCTTCCGTCCGCCCCGCGTCACTCCCGTTCCCACGGTCAGAGGAACACAGACCGCCGTCGTCGTCGGGCCTTCCGGCGAGGAAATATTCACGGACAAGTACGGCCGGGTCAAGGTGCAGTTCCACTGGGACCGGGAGGGGAAGAACGACAGCGACAGCTCCTGCTGGGTCCGGGTCGGACAGCCCATCGCGGGGCGCCGCTGGGGCGCCTCCTTCTGGCCGCGGATCGGCCAGGAAGTGATCGTCGACTTCCTGGAGGGGGACCCGGACCAGCCGATCATTGTCGGGAGCGTCTACAACTCCGATCAGATGCCGCCTTACCTCGGCGACGGCCCCGACTCGAAACACAAGAACGACAACAAGCTGACCGGGGTCAAGTCGAACACGACGCTCGGGGGCGAAGGGTTCAACGAGTGGCGCTTCGACGACGCGAAGGACAAGGAGCAGATCTTTGTCCATGCGGAAAAGAACATGGACACCCGCGTGAAGAACGACTCGATGGAAAGCGTCGGCGGCAACAAGCACCTGACCGTGGGCGGAGAGAAGGACGGGCAGACGTCTGGCGACTACAAGGAGCTCGTCTACGGGAACGTGTACCTTCGCAACAGGAAACAATTCCAGCAGATCGTCGGCGGCGGAATGTTCATCACGGTCGGGACAGAATCGGAAGACCCGGGGGACCTGCAAACCGTCGTGAAAGGCGATCGGGCGGCGCTCGTGGAAAAGGACGAGCACGTTCACGTCAAAGGCTCGGCGAAGGAGAAGATCGACGGGAGTCTCGGGCTGACGGTCGGCGGCGATCTCGACGCGAAGGTCGGAACAAAGCTCGCCGCAGAGGCGGGCCAGGAGATCCACCTCAAGGGCGGGATGAAGGTCATCATCGAGGCGGGAATGCAGCTCACCCTCAAAGGCCCCGGCGGCTTCATCGACATCGGCCCGAGCGGCGTCGCGATCCAGGGGATCATGGTTCAGATCAACTCCGGCGGCGCAGCCGGCTCCGGAAGCGGCGCGAGCCCGGCCTCTCCCGACGACGCGAAAGAGGCCAACAAGCACGACCCGACCGTCGCCGACAACGCGAAGACGGGCTACAAGTCATGTCCGTGAAGCGGCGCTCGACGCTGCAAGCGATGAAACGAGCATCAGCGGACTCATAAGGGGATAAGAAGGCCGTGCCTCCCGCAGCCCGAATCACCGACGCCGTCGTCCACCTGCCGCCCGTCCTCACGGGCGGCCCTCCTGCCTTGACCGTCCTCATCGGGTACTTGCCCGCGTGGAAGGGGATCCCGCTCGCAGCGGCCCCGGGGCTGATGACCGCGCAGCTGGCTTCCGAGGCCGCCATCAAGGTCGCCGAGAATATCGCGCTGGTGGCCGCAGCTGCCGCCGTGGCGGCTGCCGGGACGCCGGGGGCTCCGGCAGCGGTGACTGCCGCAACGGCCGCTCGCGTCGCCGCCGAGGCGGTGAAAACGGTCAACGCTGCCACCATGAGCGCGACGATTGCCGTGGCTGCAGCTGGAGGGGCCAGTATCCACGCATGTACGACGCCGTGGCCGCTTCCTCCGCACGGCCCCGGCGTCGTCATCAGCGGCTCGGCGACGGTTTCGATCGAGAATTCACCCGCGTGCCGCATGGGTGACACGATCGTCGAGGCCATCGGCCCGCCCAACAAGATCGTCATGGGCTGCATGACGGTCATGATCGGGGACACGGGTATGGGCGGGTCGCAGGGGGCGGCGCTCTCCGCCGCCGCCGCGAGCGGCGCAGCCTTATGCGAAGCGTGACCATAGCGTCGGGACCCCGTCGGGGTCCCTAGCCGGGAGACAGGTTGACGGAAATGGCCTCGACAGTGAATCCCCCGGGCAGCGCGACGGGGAACCGGGCGGCGACGCCCTACGAGGAAGTACCGCTTCCCGAACCGCGGCAGCGCCTGTTCGAGATCCTCACCAGCACCCCGGAACCGCTGTACGCCGTGCTCGACGCGGCTCGCGACCTCAAGGCGCTCAACTGGTCGAAGGAATCCGGCGAGGAGTACCAGTCCCTTTACGACGGGGACTCGGCCCGCGACCTCGAGATGTTCGCTCCTTACCTCGTGCGGTTTTCGAAGCCGTCTCCCCTGCTCAGAAAGCTGGTCGCCAAAGCATGGGGCCAAAGCTGGGGCATTTACCTGACTTCCGCGGCGAGCTTTCCGGACCTCCGCAAGCACTTTCGCCATTTCTTGATCGCGCAAATCGAAGGCGGAGGCGACAAGAACGTGTATTTCCGCTTTTACGACCCCCGGGTCCTGCGCGTGTACCTGCCGACATGCACGCCCCAGGAGGTCCGGCAGTTCTTCGGTCCGATCGGGAGCTTCCTTCTGGAAACCGAAGACGCGAGCCGGCTCCTGCGGTTCCGGGCGGGAGCGAAGGGCCTCGAGCCGGAGGACCTGAGCCTGGAGAAGAGTGATGTCCCGCGTCCGTAGGGCACAGGCCGCGCCTCCTGGTTCCATGAGCGGGATCCGTTCGAACGAAGCGTCGGTCTCTCGGGAAGTGGCGGATGCTGACGATTCGTAGCGAGCAGTCCGAGGCTCTGAGGAAAAACGCGCTCAAGCCCGTACGAGAAAAGTTCATCGCGATCCTCCGGCGAAACCTCCCCGATCAGACCGCGCGGCAGGGGGACGCCGCCCTCGATGCCCTGTGCGACAAGGGGATCATGAAGGCAAGCAGGTATGGCATCGAAACCGAGTACAACGTCTACGTCTTCATCGCCGCCATGGTTGTTCTCGGTGAGGACTTCGACAGGAGCGAAAAGACGGCCTGGAGCCGCGAGATCCTGACCGACGTGAAAATGCACCAGGACTTGAAGGCAAAGCTCCTGGAGCTGCGTGTTCTCATGGACACCAAGACGGATATTGCTCCGCATGGCTGAGAAGACCGAGAAAAGCTGGTGGGAACGCAACGTCGAGGATAACGTCGCGGCGGACTATGACCGCCAACGGGCGCAGATCTCAGAATACGACACGCTCGGGCGCCTGGAGCACGACATCAAAGTCGGAGCCCTGAAAGGCGCGTACGGCTTCGGCAAGGGTCTCCTTGTCGGCATAGTCGATATCGCGAAAGTTGGCTACAAGCTCTACACAAACGATCCTGAGACCGCCGAAAAAACGTGGCAGTTGACAAAAAAGGTGGCGAAGGAGAGCTGGATTGCAGTCGGTGGCACCCCGGAGCAGAAGGCGGATCAGAACAAACGGTGTACCGAGGCCCTGCTCACAATAGGCAAGGCGGTCTATCACGGAATGAAAGCCGATTGGGAGGCGGCCTCAGGGACGGAGGGGAAGCGGACCGAACTGATCAGCAAGTGGGCGGCGCGGGGGGTGCTGGAAGTTGCGGCGCTGTTCATCGGCGCCGGTGAGATTCAAGAAGCGGCAAATGCGGCGAAGGCAGCGAAACTGCTGGAAGAGGGCGCAGTCCTGGAAAAGTACCTGGCCGAGTGCGAGGCGGTGAGGGCGCTGGAGGAGATGCAGGCACTGGAGGCAGTGAGGGCTGCCGAGGCCGCTCGGGCGGCCAAGGCGGCGGAGGAGGCGGCTGCGCTGGCAAAGGCGAAGGCCGCCGAGGAGGCCGCTGCAGCCGCGAAGGCCAAGCAGGCCGCCAAGGAAGCCGAGGCTGCGAGGGCGGAGGCGGTCACGAAGAAAATCAAGGTCGCCGAAACCGACGCCGCTCCGTCGAAGGCCGCGGCCCGTTCCGCGTCGGGCTGGAAGCCTCCGGAGAAGCTGTCGGGTGGCAAGTACGCCGACAAGCAGGCCGAGATGACCGGACTCGGAAAGGACGTTGACGAGAGGTACCCCGTGAAGATCTTTACCGAGAGCGAGCTCGAGTCGAGACGGGTGGTGGCGCGCGACGGCAAGCTCGTCTTCGCGGAGACCGGCGAGCCGGTGACGACGACGAAGGACACCATCTACGTCATGGACCGGCACGGGAACATGTTCATCGACGAATCCGAGTTCGGCAGCGTGCACCATTCAAGCCTTGCCGGAGGCGAAGAGCCGGTCGCGGCGGGCCATATCGGCGCAAAGGACGGTCGTGTCACGATGCTGAATGAAAGCTCCGGACACTACGGGGAAAACCTGAAGGATGGCGCCTCCGGCCTAGCCAAGGACGAACTCGCCCGTCAGGGTGTCGACACGTCGGCTACCGTCGCAAGTGGTTACAAGTGAGGCATTGAAAAGGTGACCGATGGCGACTGACGATAAAGACGTGTTCGAGCGGGTGATCCAGCTTTGGAACGTGCCTCCCGCTGAGCGTAGCCGCGCCCACAAGGACCTGGCGTATAGCCGGAACCCCAAGATCAGCCCGGAGCACGTCCTCGCGGACCTCCGCGAGCGTTTTTCCGAGCCCGTGCTTCGGGGCGCGGCCTCCGTCCTCCTCGAGGGCGTTGTCGACTCCCAAAGAAAAGGCCTCATTCCCGGGAAGCGGGAGATGTTCCTGGCGGGCTGCTTCCTTCTCGTTGCCGAGATTGAAAAGGGGCTGCCTCTACAGCGCGACCTGGTTCGAGACATCCTCACGTACTTCGAGTCGGTCATCTGGTATCGGCCGGTGGGGGATCTCGTGTCCGCCTACCTGAGCGAGAGCGAGGTGCTGGATGCACTCCGGAGAGGGCTCGCGTACGGAAACGTTCGGTCGGTCCGGCTCTCGTGTCTCGGGGGGCTGAGGCTCTATAAGGGGGTCGGCAAGCGGGACGCGTCCCCCGAGAAGAAGGAAAATGCTCTGACGGCGGTGCGCTTCAGCCTTGCCGCCCTGGAAAGGAATGATGACCCGCTCATCCGGGAGGCCGCGGGGCAGGCGAGGAAGGCGCTCGGGTAGACCGATCCATCACGCAATCGCTTGCCGCATGATCCCCTCACGGAGTGCGCGGGATGCGTAAGAGCTGGCCCGGGCGGATCAAGTTTGCGTCGTTGCCGATGACCGCCAGATTCGCCCGGTGGATGGTCGGAAAGGCCGAAGCGCGGCCGTAAAAGAAATCCGCGATCTGGCTCAGAGTGTCGCCGCGATTCACCTCGTAGATGTACGGCTCAGGGCAGTTCTGCAAGACATCCCGGTGAACCCGCATGTACTCGGCGCGGGTGTCGCGTCTGGCGACGGCTTGCGCGGTCAGGCGGCGGAAGATGGCGGATATCGTGTTGAAGATCGTCTGCTGGGTCGGCTGAAAAGCGGCGCGGGGGTACCACTGCTGGTTGAGGAAGATCGCCTGTAGCGTGGGATCCGCGCGGATGGCCGCGTCCATCTGGGTCATCACCTGCTGGTTGTCGGTGACGTGGCCGGTCTCGTGGGCGGCCCATTTCTGCTGGGCGCAGACCGAGAGCGTGTTGGAGATCAGCATGTCCTGCCGCAGCGTGAGCCGGAGGGTCCCGGTGTCAAAGCTGAACTCGACCCCGGCGACTCCCTGCCGCTGGCGATACTGGAGCGCCGTTTGATCGATGGTGATCGTTGGGGCCGTGTAAGCGAGGCCAAGAGCGGCATTCGGGTTTCCGCCCTGCTGCGCGCGCTGCACGACGGTGGCGGGGGGAACGACTTGCGGAGCGGGGTTCGCTCCCGGAGTGGTGACGACAGTGAAGGACATGTTCCTCCTCCGAACCCCACGCGCCGCAAGCCTAACGGCTGCGGAGGAACTCCAGGACGTCAAGGTTGATCATGACGTTGTAGTCGGGGTGGCTGGGGGCCCCGGGGAACTGGAGCCGGGCGGATCCGGAGAGGCCGGGGACGCCGAGGGGGGCGGTGATGGAGCCGCCGCGATCGAGAATCTGGAAGGAGAGCCCGTCGACGCCCGGGATTGGAATATTCCGGCCTTTGATGAGATCGAACGCGGCCTGGCGCGTGGGCTGGTTCGCCACGATGATTCCGATGCTCGATCCGACCACGATGCTGGTCATGGTGACCATGATCGCGCGCTCTCCCGGCGAGGCGCGATCCCATTCGGCACGCAAGAGGCGGAGCCGGCGCAGGCCCTCGTCGTGGGCCTGTTCGACCAGGCGTTGAACCGGGGGAAGCCGATAGACCGCGCCGGTCACGTCGGAGAAATCGCCTGACCGCGGCGTGGCCGGTCCGGCGCCAGGAGTGAACATGGGCCCGGCGGGGCGCTGAAGGGGCTGCGACATGATCGTCTGCCAGGCGGGCAGGAGCGTGCTCCAGTCGGGCTGAAGCCAGAGCCTGACGATCTGACGGGCGGCCATCTGTGCTTCGAGCTCCCGGGCCATTCGCTGGATGTCCGGGTCGAGGTGGAGCTCCTGATCCAGGAGGCGAATGCGGCGAGGGCGGTAACCGAATCCGGACGAATCCATTCGCGTGTCTCCCTTCGACCTTCAGTTTCGTCGATCCTACCGCCGACGACCGGTCGAAAACACAAGAGTCTCCCCGCTGAGGTAAAATCCTTCAACGAATGGCCTCCCCTGAGATCGTCACGAACGCAGCGGCCAATCTCGACGCAGCGGTTCAAGTCGAACGCTACGTCCGGAAGACGATCGACATCGGTGCTTCAAACAAGTTCGGCGACAACCTGAGCGGCCTGCTGTTGCCGGTCGAGTGCGTTTCGAGAGTGAGAGACGAAATCGTCAAGGACCTCAAGGGCCAGGCGAAAGACATCAAGCGCTATGGCCTCGACCCCTTGAAGGTCACGGTGGAGACGTGGGCGGCTCATGCCAAGGCCCTGGGTTGTGGCAACTGTGGTGAGCAGAGCGCGTTGGCCTTTGTCCAACTTCGCGACGTGTGGAAGGTTTCTCCGCTCGACTGGATGCAAGTAGGAGGCTGGGCTCATGGATTCGTCGCCATCGGGCGAATCGCGGCAACGAACGCCGCCAAGATCGAGAGCTGGAACCCGGAGGCGGTGGTGTGTGACCCCTGGAAACGCTATGCGCATCCGGCAAAGGACGCGAAGTATCTCCTCGGCGAACAGATCGAAGTCATCTATCGGATCGAGACGACCTAGCCGGAGGCACTCGTTTTTTGACCTGGGACCCGGAGCCTCCTGACTATCCGGGGCTCCGCCAGCGCCCCGCGAGCGTGCGCAGCGCGCCCGAGATCGGCTGGAGGCGCGCGACGCGCACGCTCTCGCTGCCCTTCAGCGAGATGACCGGAACGAGCCCGGCTTCGAGGAGCTTTTCCGCGGCCCGGAGCGTCAGGACGACCTCGGACGGGGGCGTGACTCGGGTTTCGAGGCCGTCCTTGAAGACGTGCGAGGGCATGCCCTGAATCTCGGCCGCCGTCTCGGGCCGGAGATCCCACCCTCCCTGTTCGAACGCGCCCGTTAGGACCAGGGCGCACGCCAGGGCTCCGTTTCCCCAGACGTAGGCCTCGGGTTCGGGCATGCCCGGAATCTCCTCGAACGGGAAGGAGTCGATCGGCTCGGTCTTCGCGCCATACGGCCGGCGAAGCATGAGCCGCGGCAGCGCGAGAGCAACCCAGTCGGACTCCGGCAAGGCGCGAAGCTCCTCCCAGATGACCGCGCCTTCCCCCTCCGGCGCGCTCCAGTCGTCGGGATCCGGCGTCGCGGCGAGCGACGCGCAGCCGACGAAATCCGAACGGGCGCCCGCGAGAAAGGGAGCGTCCGCGGCCTGGGCGAGCTTGGCCAGGCGCGAAAGGAACGCCGCGTCGGCGAGGGTCGGGCCGAATTCGTAGAGTCCGATGACGGCTCCCCAGGGCTCCGCGCCGGGGGTGTCGACCGTCTCCGTCACGAGCCGCCGATAGAGCCCCGTGCCCGAGAGCCTCCCGTGACTTGTGACGTCCTCGAGAAGAGCCTCGCGCGACGCATCGAGAAAGAAGACGCGAATCGACTCGTCCCCGGCTCGCCGGACGAGAAGGTCGAGAGAGCGCCACGCCGCCTCGAGCGCCCTGAAGCGCGGGTTTCGGAGGATCGCGCGGAGCAGCCCGGAGCGCGCCTCGTCCACCGCCGCCCTCAGGCGCGAGAGATCGGAGTCCTCTTCGGGAGCGAGGTGGGGCCGGACGAGCGCCTTCAGCTCGGCCTCGAATGCTGAATCTGCGGCTTTTGCCCGCCGCGAAGCCCCCGCGAGAAGGTCGCCCACGATGTCGTCCTCCGCGCTTTTGGGGGCGGCGGCCGTCTCGCGTCGCTCGGGCGGGGGGCCCGCCCACGCGCGCACTTCGCTCGCCGCCTCGGCGAAGGTCCGGGGATTCTCGAGCCGCTCGCGTGTCTTTCGCCACTCCGCCAGTACCTCGACGCGTTCGAGGAGCCGGTCCGGATGGAAGTCGTCGAGATCGCGTAGCTCGATCCTCGCGCTGCGCCCGTTTCCGAGAGGCAGGTCCATCGTCACCTGCAGACGGCCGAGCTCCTCCTCGAGGACGTCCCGGTCGACGGCGTGCAGCTTTCGCGTCGCAAGCGGGCCGGCTCCGGCGCCGCCGAAATCCCCGAGAACGAGGAGGCGAAAAGGCGTTTCGGGGTCGAGCGGCTCGGGCGAGGTCTGGGTTCCGCTCCCCAGCCTCACATCGACGACGTTGCCGGACGGCGGGCGCTTGGACATCGCGGCCTCCTCGAGATG
>JAMQPJ010000022.1 GCA_023717585.1 Thermoanaerobaculia bacterium | reverse complement strand
CGCGTGCTCTCAGCGACGCGAAGAGCGCCGTCGTTTCGTCCGGCGAGAGGACAGCCGTGGGTTCGTCGAGGATGAGCACCTCGGGGTCGCTCGCGAGCGCGCCCGCGATCTCGATGCGCTGCCGGGTCCCGACGGGCAGCGTGTCGACGAGGGCGTCCGCATCGCCCAGCTCGAAGGCAAATGTCCTCGCGACGCGCGCGACGCGCGCGCGGCGTGCGGCCGCGGACTCGAAAAACGGCGCCGCGAGATCCAGGAACGCGAGGTTGTCGGCGACGCTCGCCGCGCCGATCAGCAGATCGTGCTGCGGCACGAGGGCGAGCCCCGCGAGCCGGGCCTCGCGCGGCCGGCGGAACGCCACCGGAGACCCGCTTCTCAGGATCGCGCCGGAGTCCGCCGTCAGGTGCCCCGCCGCGATCGCGACGAGTGTGGATTTGCCCGCACCGTTCTCGCCGAGGAGGGCGTGGATCTCGCCGGGTAGAACGACGAGATCTGCTTCGGAAAGGGCCTGGGTCGCGCCGAACCGCTTCGAGACCCGGCGGAGCTCGAGGGCTGGGAGAGGAATTGAAGATGAAGAGAGAGACGAAGATTTCTTAGAAGGTAAAGAGGAAGGTGGGATCGGCGCAGCGGAATCGCCGGGTTCGTGCCCAGGCACCCTGCTCACACACCCTTCTAAGAATCCGAACCAGCGGCGCGAAGCGCCGCAGCAGAAATCTCTTTCTTTTCCTTCATGACTCTTGTCAGAAATTCCCCCGCGGTACGACGAGTGTCCCAGCCTTGATCTTCTCTTCCGTCGCCTTGACCTCTTCGACGATTCCGGACGGGACGCCGGCTTTGGCCGCGGGATTCCAGACGAACGAGATCACGCCGCTCGTGAGGCCGTAGCGCAGGGGCCGGCCGTCGAACGTCCCGGCCCTGGCGCGGCGTGCCGTTTCGACGAATGCGCGCGGCATGTCGATGACGGCCGAGGCGAGGACGGCCGGTGAGAGCGCGTTCTGGTCCTTGTTCGTGCCGAAGGTCCAGATCGCGCGTTCCTCGGCTCCCTTGAAGACGCCGAGCGCAGCGGCGTCCGCGTTCTGGAAGAGGAAGTCGCAGCCCTGGTCCGCGAGCGCGAGCGCCGCAGCCTTCGCGCCCGCCACGTCCTCGAACGAGCCCGTGAAGACGCGTCGCGCTGCCCCGCCGGGATGCCCCGCGAGAAAGCCGCCCTCGTAGGCGAGGAAAGTGGATTTGATCGAGGGCAGCTCGACGCCGCCCAACATGCCGGCCTTGCCCGTCTTCGTCATGCGGCCCGAGACGAGCCCGCACAGGTAGGCCGCCTGTTCCAGCTCGAAAACGATGGGCGCGAGGTTCGGGGCCGTCTTCGAGCCCGAGGTCGTCACGAAGACCGTTTTTGGGTATTCCTTCGCGACGCGCTCGGCGGCGTCCTGAAACTCGAAACCGTGGCCGAACACGAGGTTCGTGCCCTTGGCCGCGTACGCGCGGAATTGCTCCTCGAATTCCGACGGCGCCTTCACCTGGACGTGGGAGACGGACGCGCCCAGCTCCTGCTCGATCGCTTTGAGGCCTTCGTACGCTCCCGCGTTCCAGCCGGCGTCCGAGATCGGGCCCGGGGTCAACAGCGCCACGGTGAAGCCCGCGGGCTTCGCTCCCGGCTCGACCCTGCCGCAGGAGATGAGAGTGAGGACGAGGGCCGCGGAAGCGGCGGCGGCAACGGAGTGAATCGGCCGGTGGGAGTTCATCCGCGGATTATGCCGCCGGGACCTATCATCGCGGCGTGGCTTTCACGCTCGACGCCGCCGCGCGCGCGCAAATACTGGACTTCGTGAGGCCGCTCTCGGTGGGACTCGACGGGATGACGAACTTCGGGTTCGTGGAGAAGAGAATCCGGATTTCGGATTTCCTGGAAAGTGAAGAGGGCGCCGGATCGTCGGGCGTCGCCGGAGCGGATCCGGCGCGGCTCTTTCTCCTGGCCGCCTTCGCGGGGCTTCCGTCGGCGCGTCGCATCACGCCCGACAGCCGCGAGGATCTGCTTCTCCGTTCCCTCCGTCTTCCACTCGAAGAAATCCGAATCCTCGTCTCTTCTCTTTTCCGCGTCGAATCCGATCCGAAAAGCTCCGAGGAAATGATCGTCCACGACGCGATGCTTCTCGAGTCCGTCGGCGCGTATGGCGTCACGCAGCTCCTCGTCTCCGGAGCGCGCGAGAGGATGACGCTCGCGGAGATGGCGGACGAGATCGACAGGCGCATGGACGCCGCGCGCTTCGTGACGGAGGCCGGCCGCCGGCTCGCGGGGGAACGGATCGCCTACGCGAAGGACTTCGCCGCGCGGCTGCGTGCGGAGGCCGCCGAGTTCGAGCCCGTCGCGACCCGCTGATCTCGCGGTGCCGTCATATGGATCGCCCTTCACAGACACTCATGAGCTGAAGTTGGCGGCCCGAAAGGCGAGGCATGGACCGTGAGGAGCTGGAAGGTGAGCTCGAAAAGCTGCACAAAGCGAGCTACGCCTGGTCGCTTTCATGCTGCCGCGGGGACCGGGAGGAGGCGGAAGACGTGCTGCAGGAGAGCTATCTGAAGACCCTGGACGGCCGGGCCCGGTTTGCCGGCGGCTCCTCGTTCAAGACGTTCCTCTTCGGAGTCGTGCGCCGGACGGCGGCCGAGCGGCGGAGGCGGGCCTGGCTTCACCGGGTTTCGCTCGCGACGTGGAGCCGAGGCCCCGTCGGGGAGCCGCACCCCCCGAGGGACGCCGAGGTTCGCAGCGCACGCCTGGAAGGCGCGCTGGCGCGGCTCTCGGCGCGGCAAAGGGAAACGCTCGACCTCGTCTTCGGGCACGACCTGACGATCGAAGAGGCGGCCCGCGCCCTCGGGATCTCGACGGGAAGTGCGCGACAGCACTACGACCGCGGAAAGAAGCGGCTGAGGAAGACGCTCGGAGAGAGCCCGCCATGAGCCCGGTCGGCGACGAAGACCTGCGGCGTCTCTTCGAGGAGAGGCGCATTTCGGACGAGGAGAAGGCGCCGCCGTTCCGGATGTTGCTCACGCGGGGGAGATCCGGCCCGCGGCTTGCGCCGATCGGACCCGCGAGACTCGTTGCGGCTGCGGCCGCGATTCTCGCCGTCGCGGTTTCGTTGTCGCTCTTCCGACGGCAGCCCGCCGTTCGCGTCGGGGACTGGAAGGCGCCGACGGACTTCCTTCTCGAAGCCCCTTACCCGGGCCTGCTCGACTCGACTCCGACGCTGCCGGAGGCGGTGCCGGACTATTCCCTGCTCCTCGCGACCGAGAAAGGAACCACGCCATGAGAATCAGAACGACACTCGCCGTCCTCACGTTCGCCCTGCTCGCGACCGTCCGGGCGCCTGCCGAGCCCCCGCCCGGTGACGACCCCATCGGAAGGCTTCTCTTCCCGCCGGACAAGGTCCTGAATCACGCTCAGGAGATCGGCCTCGACGACGCGCAGCGCAAGGGCATCCGCGCGGAGCTCCAGAAAACGCAGCCGAAGTTCCTGGAATTCCAGCTCGACCTCCAGGCCGAGGTGGAGAAGATGACGCAGCTCCTCCAGGAGAAGCCGGTGGACGAGGCGAAGGTCATGACGCAGCTCGACCGCGTGCTCGCGCTCGAGAAGAACGCGAAGAAGACGCAGATCGCCTTGCTCGTGAGGATCAGGAATCTCCTGACGCCCGACCAGCAGGCGAAGATGAGCGTGCTGCAGAAGGGCGAAGGTAAGTAACGGCCTGCCGGGCGGTTCGAATGAGCGGTGGCCGCGAGCCTTGTCTCAATCCCCTTTGACCGTCCGGCCCGCGTCCACGGCGACGACCTGTCCCGTCATGGAGCGGTTCTCGAGGATCGCGATCGCCATCTCCATCAGGTCGGCGACCTCGACCTGGCGCTTCAGCGGCGTCTCGTCGACGAGCCTCGCGACGGCCTCGGGGCTCATGTCGCCGGGCGGCAGGACGATGCCCGGCGCGACCGCGTTGACGCGCACGTTCGGGCCGAGAGCCACGGCGAGGTTGCGGACGAGCGCGTTGATCGCCGCTTTCGCGGTCGCATGCGGGATGTGCGTCGGCCAGGTCTGCGTTGCGGCGACGTCGGAGACGAACAGGATCGACCCGGACGAGAGCGCGAGCGCGGGCGCCGCGGCCTGCGCGAGGAAGAACGCGGCGCGGGGGCCGGCCCGGAAGACCGCCTCCCAGTCCGAAACCGACACGGAAGCGAACGGCTTCGGGATCCACGGCGACGCGGCGTGGACGAGGGCGTCGAGGCGGGGAGGGGAAGACGCTGCTGAAGAGGAAAAGGAAGAGGAGGAAAAGAGGGAAGAAGAGAAGATCTCTTTGAATAGTGAATCCGGCGCGCCGTCGTCGGCGAAGTCGGCGCGGAACGCCTCTGCCCTCCCTCCCTCTTTCTTTCTGAGAACATCGACTGCGTGTCCCGCTTCTTCGGCATTGCTTCTATAGGAAAGAGCGACCGAATACCCTTTCCGGACCAATGCCTTCGCGAACTCGAATCCGAGCCGCTTTGTCCCGCCCGTCACGAGCGCGATCTTCGAAACCGCCGGCACTGTGCTCACGCCGCGTTTCCCGGCGCCGGAGGCACGAGCGTGGCGGCTTCGTCCATGAGCTGGTTCGTCGCGGCCATCGCCACGACCTCGCGCCCGAACGCGACGACGTGCAAGAGCACGCAGCCGATCGCGACGACGAGGTGCAGCCAGGCGGGCGTCTTGCCCGTGTGCGCGGTAACGCCCAGGAGGCCGGTCGCGAGCGCGGACAGGGGAGCGAAGGTGCAGAGCGCCGAGGTCCTGAGCTTGAAGCCCTTCACGCGGGCCAGGATGAAATCCCTTCCGTCCGGGTCGGGTCGTTTGGCGGCGGCTTCCTTGAGCATCTTTCCCGTGCCGATGAAGAAGAAGAGGATCATCGACTGGGTGAACAGGGAGAAAAGGACCGTCGGGACCGCGACCGCGATGTGACGCGCGGCCGTGGTCGAGCCGCCGAGCGCCTGAGACAGCGCCCACCCCGAGAGGCTCGACAGGACGAGCCCCACGAGAGTGAAAACGGACAAAAGAGTGAGTGCGAGCGCCACGGGGCCACTATAATCCGTGCGGTTCAGGCACAGGCTGCGGAGGCTTCTCATGACGCCACGGACACTCGTCGACATTTTCCGGAATCTCGCGGACACGCCCAAGCCGGATTTGCTGCTCCACAAACAGGGTGGGAAGTGGATCCCGGTCTCGACCACCGAGTTCATGGATCGCGTCAAGTCCGTTTCGTGCGCCCTCGAGGGCCTCGGCGTGAAACAGGGCGGGCGCGTCGCGCTGCTCTCGGATAACCGGCCCGAGTGGTCGATCGTGGACTTCGCCTGCCAGTGCTACGGCGCCGTCCTCGTGCCGGTTTTCCCGACGATGGTCGCCGACCAGGTGGCGTATCTCATCAAGGACTCGGGCGCGACGGTCGCCTTCGCGTCGACGTCCGATCAGGCGGCGAAGGTTCTCGCGGCCAAGGAGGCGTCTCCCGAGGTCAAGCAGGCGATCAAGCACGTCATCGTGCTCGACGGGTCGTCGCTCCCGGGCACGACGCCCTTCGCGGGCATTCTGGAAGCGGGCCGCGCCGCGCACGCGGCCGATCCTTCGGCCTTCGAGCGGCGAGCCGATGCTCGCCAGCCCTCCGACCTCGCGACCCTCATCTACACGTCCGGCACGACCGGCGAGCCGAAGGGCGCGATGCTCATGCAGAGCAACTTCGTCTCGAACGTCGTGGCGGCCTGCTCGATCGTGCCCTTCGACTCCTCCGCCGTCGCCCTCTCCTTCCTGCCCCTCTCGCACGTTTTCGAACGAACGATCGAGTACGCCTACTACCACCGCTCCGTCACGATCGCGTACGCGGAGTCGATCGACAAGCTGCGCGACAACCTCTCCGAGGTGAACCCGCACCTCTTCGGCGCGGTCCCCCGCGTCTACGAGAAGGTGTACGGTCGCGTTCAGGAGAAGCTTTCGAAGTCGTCTCCGGGCAAGCAGAAGCTCTTCGCGAGGGCGATCGAGGCCGGGAAGAAAGTCACGGCGCTCCGCGCGAAGAGGCAGACGCCGGGTTTCGGCCTCGCCCTCGAGCACTTCCTCTACGAGAGGCTCGTCTACCGCAAGGTGCGCGAGGCCCTCGGTTCCCGTTTTCGCTTCGCGATCTCCGGCGGCGCGCCTCTCGCGAAGGAGCTCGCGGAGTTCTTCTGGGCGATCGGCGTCGAGATCTACGAGGGCTACGGGCTCACGGAGACGAGCCCCGTCATCGCCCTCGCCTGCCCGTCCGCGTGGCGATTGGGAACGGTGGGGAAGATCGTGCCCGGCGTCGAGTGCCGCATCGCTCCTGACGGGGAGATCCTGACGCGCGGACCGCACGTCATGAAGGGCTATTTCAACAAGCCGAAGGAGACCGCCGAGGCGATCGACGCGGACGGCTGGTTCCACACAGGAGACATCGGGAGGATCGACGAGGACGGGTTCCTCATGATCACGGACCGGAAGAAGGAGATCCTCGTCAACTCCAACGGCAAGAACATCGCTCCGGCTCCGATCGAGGGGCATCTCAAGGGTCATCCGTTCGTCTCGCTCCCCATCGTCATCGGCGATCGGCGGAAGTTTCTGTCCTGCCTCTTCGTACCGAACTTCGAAAAGCTCGCGGCCTGGGCGAAAGAGAACGGCCTCGGCAGTCTGTCCATGGACGACCTCGTCAAGGAAGCGCGGGTCGTCGCGGTCTTCCAGAGCGCCGTCGACGACTGGAACACGGGCAAGCCGCACGAAATGCTCATCAACCGGTTCGCGATCCTTCCGCGGGACCTCACGATCGAGAGCGGCGAGCTCACGCCGACTCTCAAGGTGAAGCGGCGCATCGTCGACGAGCACTTCAGGAAAGTGATCGACGGGATGTACGAGGGGACCGCGGCCTAGCCCGAGGCGCCCGGGCCCGAAAGCGGGAAACGCATGCGCGTCGTCGTCGCCCTCGGGGGAAACGCCCTGCTTCGCCGCGGCGAACCGATGACGGCCGAGCACCAGCGCGCGAACGTGCGGCGGGCAGCGGTGGCGCTCGCGCCCGTCGCGAGCGGGCACGAGCTCGTCATCTCGCACGGGAACGGCCCGCAAGTGGGGCTCCTCGCCCTTCAGGCCGAGAGCGGGCTCGATGCCGCGCACTTCCCGCTCGACGTCCTCGGCGCCCAGACCGAGGGAATGATCGGCTACCTGATCGAGCAGGAGCTCGGGAACCTCCTGCCGTTCGAGGTCCCGTTCGCGACCCTCCTGACGATGGTCGAGGTGGATCCGGCCGACCCGGCCTTCTCGAAGCCCGACAAGCCGATCGGCCCGGTCTACGGCGAAGAAGAGGCGCATCGCCTCGCGAAAGAGCGGGGCTGGACCGTGGCGCGCGACGGGCCGGCGTGGCGGCGCGTCGTGGCCTCGCCTCTGCCGAAGCGCATCTTCGAGATCCGTCCCGTGCGCTGGCTCCTCGAGAAGGGGACGATCGTGATCTGCGGGGGCGGGGGCGGGATTCCCACCGTGTACGGCGACGACGGCAAGCTCCGCGGCGTCGAAGCCGTGATCGACAAGGACCGCGTCGCGTCTCTGCTCGCCCAGCAGATCGAGGCCGATACCTTCATCATGGCCACCGACGTGTCGGCCGTGGTCGCGGGATGGGGGACGAAGGACGCCCGCGCCATACGCCGCGCGTCGCCCGCCTCGCTTTCCCGCTTCGAGTTCACGGCGGGCTCGATGGGTCCGAAGGTCGGAGCGGCACGTGACTTCGCGGAGCGAACCGGAAAGCCGGCGGCGATCGGCGCGCTCGAGGACATCCCGGACATGCTCCGCGGCGAGGCGGGCACGCTCATCTCGAACGACGTCGCCACGCTCGAGTGGGGTCCGTCGCAGGAGGCGCTCTTTCAGGACTGAGGGCCCTTCCGTTGGAGTGACGAAGGCCTCCGCCATCGAGCCGATCGCCCTGCTTGACACCGGACTCCCTTCGAAATACGCTACTGAGTGATGGCTCATTCAGCGGGCCGCGACGCGCTTCCCGAGGCGGCCCTCGCGGCCGCCGGCGAGGAGCGCGCTCCCGCGGGCGCCGACCCCGAGAAGCGCCGGCGCATCCTCGAGGCGGCCGTCCGGACGTTCGGCCGGCGGGGGTTCCACGAAGCCCGCATCGCCGAGATCGCGGCCGCTGCGAAGGTGGCCGAGGGCACGGTCTATCTCTATTTCCGCAGCAAGGAAGACCTTCTCGGCGTCGTTTTCGACGAGTCGATGGACGACGTCCTCGCGAAGGGGCGCGCCATCGCCCGCTCGAAGGGGTCGGCGGGCGAGCGGCTGACGGGGCTCGTGGACCTCCACCTCGAGTTCATCGGTTCCGACCGCGACCTCGCGTCCGTCTTCCAGATCGAGCTCCGCCGGAGCGCGCGCCTCGTCGAGCGCTTCTCGCGCAGCAAGCTCGTGGAGTATTTCCGGCTCCTCGGCGGAGTCCTGCGCGACGGGATCGCGAGCGGCGAGTTCCGCCGCGACCTGGACCCGCGCCTCGCGGTCCGCGTCCTTTTCGGGGCGTCCGACGAGATCCTCTCGGAGTGGCTGATGTCTGGGGAGAAGAAGCCGGCTGCCGACGCAAAGCAGCTCGTAGGAACTTTGCTCAGGGGTTTCGCCGCAGGAGAAGAGAAACACGTCGCCGCGAGGCGCAGGAGAAACCCAAGGTGAGCAAATCCGCATTCGTCGTTCATGGCGCACGGACTCCGTTCGCGCGGGCCGGCACCGACTTCACCGGAGTCTCCGCCGTCGACCTCGGCCGCACCGCCGCCGTCGAGGCCATGGCTCGCGCGGGTGTCGAGCCCGCTGCGATCGACCAGGTCATCTTCGGCAATATTGCGACGCCGGTCGACGCCTCGAACATCGCGCGGATCATCGCGCTCCGCGCCGGCGTCCCGAAAGAGAAGCCCGCGCACTCCGTGTCGCGCAACTGCGCCTCGGGCATCGAGTCGGTCGTGGAGGCCGCGCGCCTCATCGCGACGGGTGAAGCCGACGTCGTCCTCGCGGGCGGCGTCGAGAACATGACGCAGATCCCGTTCCTCTACCGCGACGGCGTCAAGCAGGTCTTCGCGAAGGCCGGCATGTCGAAGACCGCGGGTCAGAGGGTGTCGGCGTTCTCGAAGATGCCGTGGAAGGACCTCTTCAATCCGGTCATCGGACTCAAGGAGGGCCTCACCGACCCCGTGTGCGACCTCGGCATGGGGGACACCGCGGAGATCCTCGCGAAAGAGGGCCACATCGGGCGCGAGGCGCAGGACGCCTTCGCGCTGCGCTCGCACCATCGGGCGTTCGCGGCCCGCGCGAAGCTGGCCGAGGAGATCGTCCCCGTGCCGGTCCCGCCCGACTACGACCGCGTCCTCACGTTCGACAACGGGGTGCGCGAGAACCAGACCATGGAAGCCCTCACGAAGCTCCGGCCGTTCTTCGACCGTAAGTTCGGCACCGTCACGGCGGGCAACTCCTCCCAGATCACGGACGGTGGCGCGGCCGTCGTGGTGGCGTCCGAGGACTACGTCCAGAAACACGGGCTGAAGCCTCTCGGACGGATTTCGGGCTGGGGCTTCGCCGGCCTCGAGCCCGAGCGCATGGGCCTCGGGCCGTCGCGCTCGACGCCGATCGCCCTGAAAAGGGCCGGCCTCTCGATGAAGGACGTGGGCCTCGTCGAGATCAACGAGGCGTTCGCGGCCCAGGTCCTCGCGAACCTCGACGCATTCGCGAGGTCTCCCGAGCTCGGAGGCATCGCGGACGACATCCTCAACGTGAATGGCGGCGCGATCGCCCTCGGGCATCCGGTCGGATGCTCGGGCACGCGCCTCATCCTGACGCTCCTTCTCGAGATGCGCCGCCGCAGCGTGGCGCATGGCCTCGCGACGCTCTGCGTCGGGGGCGGGCAGGGCGGTTCGATTCTCCTGGAGGCCGTGTGATGTCCACCCTCGTCGACGAAGCGGTTCCTCTCACGGCGCCCGCGGACGCGGCTTCTCCCTTCCGGCTGACGGTCGAGGGGGACGGACTCGCCGTCCTCGTCTTCGACACGCCGGGCGAAAAGGTGAACAAGTTCTCGACGCCCGTGATGAGAGAGTTCGAACGTGTCGTCGACGCCCTCGCATCGCGTTCCGACGTGAAGGCGCTGCTCTTTCTCTCCGCGAAACCAGGCATCTTCATCGCCGGGGCGGACGTGAACGAGATCGCGAAGGCCGACCGGAACGCGGACCCCGAGATGATCCGGGGCGGGCATCGGACCTTCAACAAGCTCGCGAACCTCCCGTTCCCCACGGTCGCCGCGATCGACGGGGCCTGCGTGGGCGGCGGCTGCGAGACCACGCTCTCGATGGACTGGCGCCTCATCTCGGACTCGAAGAAGGCGCAGATCGGGCTCCCCGAGATCAAGCTCGGCATCCTTCCGGCCTGGGGCGGCACGACGCGGCTCCCCCGGATGGTCGGCCTCGCGAACGCCCTCGACGTCATTCTCGCGGGCAAGGTACTCGACGGAAAGCGCGCGAAGAAAATCGGGCTCGTGGACGAGGTCGTTCCCCAGGCGATCCTCGAGGAATGGGCGAAGAATTTCGCCCGCGCGAAGTTCGGTTCGAAAAAGCGCTCGAACGCGGGGCCGGGCGGAGGCCCTTCGCGCGTTCGCGAGCCGAAGCTCGCCGAGAGGCTTCTGGAAGGCCCGGGCCGGAGAATCGTCTTCGGGAAGGCGCGCGAGTCGGTCCTGAAGGAGACGAAGGGGCACTACCCGGCGCCGCTCGCGGCCCTGTCCGTCGTCGAAAAGGGCTTCTCCCGGCCGTTCGCCGAGGCGCTCGAGCTGGAGGTCGAAGGGATCGGATCGCTCATCGGCACGCCCGTGATGCGGAGCCTCGTGGGCCTCTTCTTCCGGATGGAAGAGGTCAAGAAAGAGACCGGCGTCGAGGCTCTCGGCGGGGCCGGCGCCCGGGTCAAGCCCCGGAAGATCGGTCGGATCGGCGTCCTCGGCGCGGGCGTCATGGGCGGCGGCATCGCGCAGCTCGCGGCCGACAAGGGCTTCCCGACGCGCATGAAGGACATCAAGCCCGAGGCGCTGGCGCTGGGATTCGCGCAGGCGGCCCGCATCTGGAAGGAGAGGCTCAAGAAGCGCCGGATGACCCGCGCCGAGTTCGCGGCGAAGATGTCCCTCCTGGGCGGCTCGCTGGAGTACGCGGGCTTCGAGGGGTGCGACATCACGATCGAGGCCGTGCTCGAGAAGATGTCCGTCAAGCAGGCCGTTCTCGCCGATTGGGAACACGTCGTCTCCGAGACCGCGATCTTCGCGTCGAACACGTCGACACTCCCGATCACGGAAATCGCCTCGAAGGCGGCGCACCCCGAGCGCGTCGTGGGCATGCACTTCTTCAACCCCGTCGACAAGATGCCTCTCGTCGAGGTCATATACGGGCAAAAGACGGATCCCGAGGTGACGGCGACGGTCTTCGATCTCGCGAAGAAGATGGGGAAGACGCCGGTCGTCGTGAAGGACTCGCCCGGCTTCCTCGTGAACCGCATCCTCGGCCCGTACATCGGCGAATCCGTGCGTCTCCTCATCGAAGGCAACGCGATGGAGTCCATCGACAAAGCCATGCGGACGTTCGGAATGCCGGTCGGGCCCATCGAGCTCCTCGACGACGTCGGCATCGACGTCGCGGCGAAAGCCGGCGGGACGATGGCGGCCGCCTTCCCGGAGCGCCTGCCCGCGGATCCGACTCTCGAAAAGCTCGTGACCCTCGGACGGATCGGAAGGAAAGCGAAAAAGGGATTTTATTTCTACGAAAAGGAAAGACGCGGAGGCCCGGACGGAGCTGTCTACGTGGCGCTCGGTCTCACTTCCCCTTCTAAGAATCCGAGTCTTTCTTCTTCCGAGATTCAGGAGCGCCTCCTGCTTCCGATGATCAACGAGGCGGCGTTCTGCCTCGCGGACGGAATCGTCGCGAGCCCGGCGAAGCTCGACCTCGCGATGATCTTCGGCACCGGCTTCCCGCCGTTCCGCGGGGGCCTTTGCGCGTACGCCGACGCGCTTGGCGCGAAGACGGTCGTCGAGGGGCTCGAGAAGCTCAGCAAGGGTAAAGGGGGTCGCTTCAACCCGGCGCCACTGCTCGTCGAGATGGCGCGGGCGGGGAAGAGATTCTTCGAATGAGGGGAGCCGAAATGTCCACCGTCAATGAAGAGACGATCGCCAAGTCCGAAACCGTCGAAGTCGAGTCGTTCCTCAAGGCCCTGTTTCAGGGCCACATCGCCGAGGACCTCGTCTTTCCGTTCCCTGATATCCCCGGGGCCGTGAAGGAGACCGTGGAGGCTTTCGCAGGCGCGTACACGGAATTCGACGCGGCGCACCTCGACTCCGACAAGATGGACAAGGAGCACTGGTTCCCTCGAGAGGCCGTCAAGGCGATGGGCGAGCTGGGCGTGATGGGGATGACGATTCCCGAGGAGTACGGCGGGAGCGGCTTCAGCTCGGCCGCATATTGCCGGATGACCGAGACCGTCGCGCAGCTCGATGCGTCGGCCTCGATCGTGATCGGCGCGCACCTGTCCATCGGCTGCAAGCCCCTCGTCCTGTTCGGCAGCGAGGAGCAGAAGAAAAAATGGCTGCCCGACCTCGCGGCGGGCAAGCTCGTCGCGGCGTTCTGCCTCACCGAACCGGAAGCCGGCTCGGATGCGGGCTCCCTGAAGACGACCGCCGTCCACGACCCCGCGACGGACGAGTACGTCCTGAACGGCACGAAGCAGTGGATCTCGAACGGCGGCTTCGCCCGGTTCTTCTCGGTGTTCGCCAGGATCCCCGGGACCCCCGCCGAGAAGGACGGCCACAAGGAAATCGCCTGCTTCGCGGTCGTCGCGAACGAGGACGGCACGCTGCCCGGCCTCTCGCGCGGGCCCGAGGAGAAGAAGCTCGGCCTCTGCGCCTCCTCGACCTGCCAGATCATCCTCGAGAACTGCCGCGTTCCTGCCGCGAACCTCATCGGGGAGAAGGGTCACGGCTTCAAGGTCGCGCTCGAAACGCTGAACACGGGACGCACGTCGCTCGGCGCCGGCTCGGTCGGCGGCTCGAAGATGATGATCAAGCTCGCGGTGGATCATGCGACGCAGCGAAGGCAGTTCAAGACCCGCATCGCCGACTTCGAGATGATCCGCCACAAGATCACGCGGATGACGGCGACCACGTACGTCCTCGAGTCGATGGTCTACCTGACCGCCGGCCTCGTGGACCGGCACGTCGGCGACTATTCCCTCGAAGGCGCGTGCTGCAAGGTCTTCGGCACGGAAGTCCTCTGGCAGAACATCAACGACGGCCTCCAGATAGCCGGCGGCAACGGTTTCATGAACGAGTTCCCTTACGGGCGCGCTCTCCGCGACAGCCGCATCAACATGATCTTCGAGGGCACGAACGAAATCCTGCGCCTCCTCATCGCACTGTCGGGGATGAAGGAGCTGGGGGACTCGCTGAAGGAAGTTCAGGGCGCTCTCAAGAGCCCGCTCGCGCAGCGCGGCATCCTCACGGAGTACGCCCACAAGCGCCTCAAGGGCGTCATCACGCACGACAAGCTCACGAGGGTTCATCCGTCGCTCGCGCCCGAGGCGGATCAGGTCGGGCGGTACGCCGGCATCTGGGCGAACGCCTGCGAGACGATTCTGCGCAAGCACGGCAAGAAGGTCGTCGACAAGGAATACCAGCAGGAGCGCATCGCTGACGTCCTCATCGATCTCTACGCCCAGATCGCGACGCTCTCGCGCGTGACGGCGGCGATCGCGAAAAAGGGCGAGGAGAAGGCGGCCGGGGAGATCGAGATCGCACGCTGGTTCTGCAACCAGGCCCGGCACCGCATGGTCGGGAACCTCAAGGCTCTCGACAAGAACCGCGATGCCGACTGCACGTCGATCAGCGACCGCGTTTACGAGGCGGGCGGGTACCCGTACGACCTCTGGGCGTAGGGAAGAAGAGGCACCGAAGATTCCTGCATTCATAGAAACTCTTCCTCTTCCGACCCCCTTTCCCGTCGGGCCGGTCAACGTCCATGTGATCCTGCGCGACCCGATCACGCTCATCGACTCCGGACCGTCGACGCAAGGCGCCTGGGAGGCGCTCTCGGCGG
>JAMQPJ010000009.1 GCA_023717585.1 Thermoanaerobaculia bacterium | reverse complement strand
CCGAGCTTCTCGACGTCGCGGGCGACGTCTGCGAGACCGGCGACATTCTGGCCGCGGAGCGCCGCCTCCCGCGGCCCCGGGCCGGGGACTTCGTCGCCTTTCTCGACGCGGGCGCCTACGGCTTCGCGATGGCGTCGACGTACAACGCCCGGCCGCTTCCCGCGGAGGTGCTCGTCGACGGCGACACGGCGACGCTCATCCGCCGCCGGGGGACGTTCGAGGACCTGTTCCGGGACGAGACGAAATGACGCGACACAAAGCTCTCCGCCTGATCGCCCTTCTCGCGAGTTCCGGCCTGTTCGCGTCCTGCAGCGGCGGGAACCCGTTTCCCCCCGTGACCGTCGACTTCGGCCAGCTCGCGCCGGACGCTCCGCGCGCCGTTTCGCTGCCGCTCGACGAGAAGGTCGGCCAGCTCTTCGTCGTGCCGGCACGCGGCATCTACATGAGCGAGGAGTCGAAGGAGTTCCAGACGCTGCGCCACCACGTCGTCGACAACCGCGTCGGCGGCATCATCCTGTTCCGGTCGAACGTCTACGAGGCCGCCGTCCTCGTCGGAAAGCTCCAGGAAATGGCGCGAGTGCCCCTGCTCGTCTCGGCCGATCTCGAGGCCGGCCTCGGGATGCGTTTCGACGACGTGACGTACGGTCCGTGGGCGATGGCGGTCGCCGCGACCGGGGATCCGGCGCTCGCCGAGAAGCGCGCGTCTGCGACGGCCCGCGAGGCGCGGGCCATCGGCATCGGGCAGGTTTTCGCGCCCGTCGCAGACGTGAACGTCAACCCGGACAACCCCGTCATCAACGTCCGCAGCTTCGGAGAGGACCCCGGGGACGTCGCGCGCTACGTCGAAGCCACCGTCCGCGGCCTGCAGTCGGGACAGGTCCTCGCGACGCTGAAGCATTTCCCCGGCCACGGCGACACGGCAGCGGACTCGCACCGTTCGCTCGCGTCCGTCCCCGCCGACAGGGCGCGCCTCGAGTCCGTCGAGCTCGTCCCGTTCCGCGCCGGCATCAAGGCGGGCGCCGAGTCCGTGATGGTCGCCCACGTGTCGGTCCCCGCGCTCGACGACACGCCCGCTCCGGTCCTCGCGAGCCCGGTGAAGAGCCCGGACGCGATCGGCGAGAGCCTCGAGGTCGAGATGGGCGCCGTGCCTGCGACCGTCTCGGTCCCGGTCGTCACGGGCGTCCTCCGCAAGGAGCTCGGCTTCACGGGCCTCGTCGTGACTGATTCGATGCGCATGGGCGCGATCACGTCGCACTTCGAGGCGGGCGAAGCCGCGATCCGCGCGATTCTCGCGGGCGCCGACCAGGTCCTCCTGTCGAACGACACCGACGCGGCGATCGCCGCCGTTCGCGCGGCCGTGAAATCCGGGCGGATCAAGGAGGCCCGCATCGACGAGAGCGTCAGGCGCATTCTCGACGTCAAGAAGCGCCTGAGCCTCTACGACAAGGGAATCCCCTTTGTCGGGAAGATCGCGAAGATCGTGGATACGGCCGCCACTCAAGCGCTCGAGGCCGAGATCGCGCGGCGTTCGCTCACGCTCGTGCGCGAGGAGAAGGGAGTCCTGCCGCTCCAGAAAAGCGCGAAGCTGCTCTCCCTCGTCATCGCCGACGAAGCGTCCCTGCACGGCCCCGCCGGCCCGCTCACGGCCGATCTCAAAACGCGCGTTCCGTCCGTGAAAACGGTGCGTCTCGACCCCCGCTCGACGCCCGAGGAGACGAAGGCAGCCGTCGAAGCGGCGAAGGACGCCGACGCGGTCCTCGTGTCGCTGTTCGTGCGGACCCGCTCGGGCCAGGGAAAGATCAACGTGCCCGAGCCGGGCCGCGCCGCGCTGGCTCGGATCCTCGCCCTCGGCAAGCCCGTCGTCGCGGTCTCGTTCGGAAGCCCCTACCTGCTGCGCGATCTCCCCGACCTTCCGACGTACCTCTGCGCGTGGGGCGGTCAGGACGTCAGCCAGGCGGCCGCCGTGCAGGCGCTCTTCGGCGAAACGGCGATCGGCGGCAGGCTCCCGATCACGATTCCGGGGCTCGCAAAGCGGGGGGACGGAATCGCAAAGGCAGCGGCGCCGGCGGGACGATAGCGTCTTCGGGCCAGGATGATCGGGTCCAAGACCTCCGCAATCCGCTGGTCCCTTTTTCTTCTGATGTTCGTCCTTCCGGCTCTCGACGCCTTTGGAGAGCAGCTCCCTCTCAAGAGCTATACGACCGCGAACGGCCTCGCGAGCGACCGGATCCACTGCATCCTCCCCGACTCGCACGGATTTCTCTGGCTCGGGACCGAGGACGGGATCTCTCTCTTCGACGGCTACGTTTTCACGAACCATTCGGTCGCGGAGGGACTGCCGGCTGCGAGCGTCCAGGCGCTGATCGAGGCGCACGACGGCGTGTATTGGATCGGGACGAACGGAGGCCTCGTGCTCTGGGAAGCGGCGCGCCAGGTCACGCGGTCGCGCGCCCCCTTCTTCCGGATACCGCTTCGAAACGACGGGCGCGCCGACGATGTGCAGGCTCTCCTCGAGGATCGCGCGGGCAGCATCTGGGCCGGGACCGCGAGCGGGCTGTTTCGCCTCGAAGCGGATGGAAAAAGATGGAAGGCGACGCGCGTCCCTCTGGGAAACGGCACACCCGCCGGAGCGGAGGCGATCAACGCCCTCGTCGAAGACCGTGCGGGCGTTCTCTGGATCGGAGCCGAGGAGGGCTTGTTCCGGCGGTCGCCCGGCGGGGTCGTCGATCGAATGATCGGCCCTGGCCCACCCCTCGTGGAGGTCCGTTGTCTCGTCCAGGACCGCAGGGGCTCCCTCTGGGCCGGAACGCGCCCTTCGGGCCTCTTCGAGGTGAGGGGGTCGGGGGTCCGCCAGGCCTTCACGCGTGCGAACGGGCTCGCGGGTGATCACGTTGCGGCCCTTCTCGAGACGTCCGACGGAAAGCTCTGGGCGGCGTGTTACGGGGGGGTCACGGAGATCGCCGCCGATCGGTCCGGACTCCGAAGTTATTCGATCGCAGAAGGCCTCTCCGGTCTCGGTATGTGGTCGCTCGCCGAGGACAACAACGGAAACCTCTGGATCGGAAGCGAAAGCGCCGGGGTCATGAGGATTGCCCGAAACGGGTTCCGCCGCTATGACGCTCGGGACGGACTCGCGAGCGACCGGGTGGCCTCTCTTTTCGAGGGCCCGAGCGGCGAGCCGTGCGCGTTCACCAGGGGGAAACGGCCCGAGGAGATCGCCGGCGAGGACGGCTTTCTCGAGTGCTACGACGGCAAGCGGTTCCACACCGGCCGCCCCCATCTTCCGAAGGGCACGCTCTACGGTTGGGGCTGGCAGCAAGTGACCCTGGTGGACCGGACCGGAGAGTGGTGGGTGCCGACCCTCTCCGGGCTCTTCCGCTTCCCGGCTGTTCCACTGACGCGCCTCGGCTCGACACCGCCGCGGCGCGTGTACACGAAGGCCGACGGTCTTCCCTCGAACCAGATCTTCCGTCTCTACGAGGACAGTCGGGGAGACCTTTGGATCTCTCTCCTGGAGACGACAGGCTGGCTCGTGCGCTGGGATCGGCGCACTGACTCCTTCCGGATTTTCACGGCGGCCGACGGCGTTCCGCGGGAGCCGCCGATGTCGTTCGCGGAAGACGGAAACGGGGCGGTCTGGATCGGATTCCAGCGGGGCGGGCTCGCGCGACACCGCGACGGGCAGACGATCCTCTTCACGGAGAGAGACGGTCTGCCCCGAGGCTCGGTGCGGGCGCTTCATCTCGACACGGCCGGGCGAATGTGGATCGCGACGAGCCGAGGCGGCGTCGCCCGCATCGACGTGCCCGCCGACGCGAAGCCGCGCTTCGTGACGTTTGGCCTCGCGCACGGCCTCTCGAGCGAGGTCGCCTCGTCTCTCGCCGAGGACCGGTGGGGCCGCATCTACGCCGGGACCGAGCGCGGCCTCGACCGTATCGACCCCACGACCGGAAACGTCCAGCACTTCACCGCCGACGACGGGCTCACCCACGGCGTCGTCGAGGCCAGCTTCCGCGACCGGAACGGCAACCTTTGGTTCGGCGCCGGAGAGGGTCTTTCCTGGCTCGAGCCCGCCCGCGAGCAGCCGAAGAGTCCCCCGGCTGTGCGCATCACCCGCGTCAAGCTGGATGGCGTTCGCCAGCCTCTCGCCGAGCTCGGCGAAGTTCTCGTGGAGCTGCCCGACGCCGGACGCGAGGCCGCGCCTCTCGAGTTCGATTTCGGAGGAATCGACTACGCCCCTGGTGGAAGGCTGCGCTACCAGTACCGGCTCGAAGGCGTCGACCGCGACTGGAGCGCGCCCTCGGATCAGCGCTCCGTCGTTCTCGCGCGACTTCCCGGGGGCACCTATCGATTCCGCGTTCGCGCGATCGCGAACGACGGCACCGTGGGAACGAACGCGGCAGAGGTTCGTTTCACGGTGCTCCCGCCCCTCTGGAGAAGACCGGGCGTACTCCTGCTCCTCGCCCTCGGCGTCGGCGCGCTCGCGTACGGGCTCCACCGCAACCGGCTGCGAAGCGCTCTCGCCGTCGAGCGGGTGCGCATGCGCGTCGCGACGGACCTGCACGACGACATCGGTGCGGACCTTTCCGAGATCGCCATCCTGAGTGAGCTGGCCGGAAAGCGGGACGAGAGCCAGCGGGAACCGTTGATTCGGGAGATCGGAAGCTCCGCGCGCCGACTCGTGGACACGCTCAGCGACGTCGTCTGGTCCACGGACCCGAGCAAGGACGACCTCGGAAGCGTCGTCCAGCGGATCCGCCACTTCGCCTCGAACACCCTCGAAAGCCGGGGAATCGAATGGAAGCTCGAGGTCCCGGAAAAGCTCGGCGCGCTCACTCTCGACCCGGAGCGCCGGCGGCAGATCTTCCTGATCCTGAAAGAAGCCGTAACGAACGTCGCCCGTCACTCCGGATGTACCCGCGCCTCCTTGCGAATCCTCCTCGCCGCCGATGCGCTCTCGATCACCATCGAGGATGACGGCAGGGGATTCGACATCTCGTCCGAGGCGCCGGCATCCGGACACGGCCTCGCGAGCATGCGGGCTCGCGCGGTCTCTCTGGGAGCGGAATTCCGCGTGGAGTCGCACCCCTCGGGCGGCACGAGAATCGTCCTTCTCGTCCCTCTCGCCGCCGCCCGGCCGGCATCCGGCCGCGCCGCATCGTGATGCGGTTGCCGTCGGAGCCACACGGGCGGAGGATGGCCCTGCAGAAGCGATGAGCGAACGAGAACGCATCCGGGTGGCTCTCGTCGAGGACAAACGGTTGACGCGCGAAGGACTGGGTGCCCTCCTCGATGCCGCCGCCGACACGACGTGCGTCGGTCTCTACGCGTCGGTCGAGCAGGCCCTTCTCGGCCTCGGCGCGACTCCGTGCGACGTCCTCCTCCTCGACATCCATCTGCCGGGCATGTCCGGCGTCGAGGGCGTTCGCGTCCTGACGGAGAGATTTCCGGAAATGCGCGTTCTGATGCTCACGGTCTACGAAGACGAAGAAAAGGTCTTCGACTCGATCTGCAACGGGGCGAGCGGCTATCTTCTGAAGAAGACACCAACGGCGCAGCTCGTGGAGGCCGTGCGGCAGGCACGGCTCGGGGGCACGCCCCTCTCGCCGGAGGTCGCCGGGCACATCGTGCGCCGCTTCCGCAAGGCCCCGGGCGCCGCGCGGCCCGAGCCTCTTCTCACGGCCCAGGAGATCCGGCTGCTCCGGCTCCTGGCCGACGGGCACAGCTACCGGTCCGCCAGCGACCAGCTCGGCGTCACGATCAACACCGTCCGGGACCACGTGCGCTCGATCTACGAGAAGCTCCACGTCCACTCCCGATCGGAAGCGGTGAGCAAGGGACTCAGGCGCCGGCTCATCGAATAGCACAGATCCGGGTCGGGCTTCGGCTTCAGGGCACCGCATGGACATGCTATGTCCCGCGACCGGACAAATCCTTAGATTGCGCTCTCACCCCTGCAAAAAAGGCAGCGGGTGACAACAGGAGGACACATGGAACGTCTGCGGCGTGCGGTCGAAATGAAGGTGTTCGACCTGTCCAGCCCCGCCCTGGCTTGCGCCGTAGCCTGCGCCGCGATACTTCTCGCGCCGGCGTCGGCCCGGGCAGCCACGATCACGGTCAACAGCACGTCCGACGTGGCTGCCAACGACGGCGTGTGCACGCTGCGGGAAGCCATCATCGCCGCCAACACGAACACGGTTTCGGGCGGCGCCGTCGGCGAGTGCGTGGCCGGGGCCGCGGGGCTCGATACGATCGCGTTCAACATTGCCGGCGCCGGAGTCAAGACCATCACCCCGGCCCTGCCCCTGCCGGCAATGACCGAACCGGTCTTCATTGACGGCTACACGCAAGGGGTTGCGAGCATGAACACACTCGCCGTCGGCAACAACGCCGTGCTGTTGATCGAGCTCAACGGAGCCGGTACCACCGGGACAGCGATCGGGATCAACCTCGGCGGGGGCAACAGCACGGTACGTGGCCTTGTCGTCAACCGCTTCGGGACGAACGTCGGCGCCGTCCTTGGGAGCAGCGGCATCCGGCTTGGCTCCGACAACAACGTGATTTCCGGGAACTTCATCGGCAGCAATGCCGCTGGAACCGCGGGCCTGGCGAACTTCGGTTACGGAGTCAGCATCGAAGCTGGCGCCAACAATCTGGTCGGCGGCACGACGCCGGCGGACCGGAACCTTTTCGCTGGAGACGCCACGGAGCTCTCCCCGGGCAGCGGCGCCGGCATTCTGGTCCAAACAGCCCAGCCCGGAACGCGCATTCAGGGCAACTACATCGGCACCAACGCGGCCGGCAGCGCGCCGCTCGGCAACGGCCAGGGGATCTTCGTGATCGGTTCGGCTCTGACCGACATCACGATCGGCGGCCTCACCCCTGTTCCCGGCACCGGCGCGGGCAACGTCATCTCCGGCAACAGCAGCAACGGCGGCATCAACGGCGACGGCGTCTACATTGCCTCCCGCCCCGGCGGCGGCCTCACCATTCAAGGCAACCTCATCGGCCTCGATGCGACCGGCGCGACGGCATTGTGGAATGGCGTGAGCGGTATCAACCTGATCAGTGTTACTTCCGGCAGCAGTGTCCTGCTGATTGGCGGAACCGCCGCTGGCGCTCGCAACGTCATTTTCAACAACAGGATCACCGGCATCGTCAGCACTGCTCTCGGTTTGACGATCCAGGGCAACTACATCGGCACCGACATCACCGGCACAGTTCTGGCGCCCGGCGCCACGGGGTTCTTTGGCGGCGGCGTAGGCATATCGCTCGGCGGCTCGGCCACGATTGGCGGCGCCTCGGCCGGGGCCCGTAACCTGATTTCAACCAAGGGCACCGGTGTCGGTATCTTCGGCGGGTCGGTCACGGTCCAGGGCAACTACTTCGGCACGGCCGCGGACGGCGTCACGCCCCTGGGCAACCAGAACAACGCCCTTCGTGTGGACAACGACGCCGTCGCCACCATCGGCGGCGCCGGGGCCGGACAGGGCAACGTGATCGCCTACAGTTTCGACGCTTCAATCGTGGTCAAGAACACCGCCCACGCCACGATTCTGGGCAACTCGATGTTCGGCAACGGCACGGATTCCAGCAGCATTCGTCCCCCGATCGATCTCAACGACGACGGCGTGACAGCGAACGATCCGTGCGACGCCGACACCGGGCCCAACAACCTGCAGAACTTCCCGGTGATCACCGCGGCGCCCATCGCCGCCGGCACCGTCACGATCTCCGGCACGCTCAACAGCACCGCCAGCACGACCTTTCGCGTCGAGTTCTTCTCGGGCACCGTCTGCACCCGCTCGGGCAGCGGCGACGGCCGGACCTTTCTGGGTTTCTTGAACGTCACGACGGACGCGCTCTGCAACGCGGCCTTCGCCACGCCGGCCCTCGCGATTCCACCCGGGGAGACCGTCATCACCGCCACCGCGACGGATCCGGGCGGCAACACCTCGGAGTTCTCGGTCTGCCTGCTTTCCGGCGGCGCGCCGACGCCCACGCCAACCGTGACGCCCACGACAACCCCCACGGTCGCGCCGACGACGACCACCACACCCACGGTCACGCCCACCCCGACGCCAGGCGGTCCCGCCGCTGCCGCGAGCAACGTCCCCGCGCTCTCCGACGCGATGCTCGCCTTTCTCGGAATCGCGCTCGTCGGCGCCGCTCTCCTCCTCCTCCGGCGAGCAGCCTGAACCTCGGCGTTCACCTCTCTCCCCTTCTCGGAAAATCCTGAATAATCCCCCCATGAAAAACCTGTGCCCGCTCGTCTGCGCGGTCTTGATCTCCCTGTCTTCAGCCGCATTCGCTTCCGACGTCGACGAGGCGCGCGCGCTGTTCGAGAAGAACCTCGCGGCCATCCAGCGCCGCGACCGCGCGGCCTACCTCGCCTGCTACCTCGCCTCGGAGCGTCTCGTGCGCACCTCGCCCGAAGGTCAGGCGCTCGGCTACACGGATTTCGAGAAGCAGGCTGGAACAAAGTGGCCCGACACGCTCGAGGCGGCCGACCTCCAGCTCGTTCCCGTCCGCGAGGGGATCGTCTACGGAACGTATCGCTATCGCGTTCGCTACGGCGGAGACGAGCACGCCGGGATTTCCGAGCGGCTCTTCGTGAAGACGCCGAAGGGCTGGAAGATCGCCGTGACGTCCGCCTTCGAGGCTCCGCCCGGCACGCCGCCGCCGCCCCGCGCCTTCACGGGCGCGACGCTCATCGACGGCAACGGCGGTCCCCCTGTCAAGGACGCCGTCGTCCTCGTGCGCGGCGGAAAGATCGATTGCG
>JAMQPJ010000676.1 GCA_023717585.1 Thermoanaerobaculia bacterium | reverse complement strand
TTTGACCACAAGACCGCTCCCGGCAAGCCGGAGGTCCTGAAGGGCATTCGCGTCCTCTCCTGCACGCAGTACATCCTCGGTCCTTCCTGCGCGGCTTACCTGGCCGAGCTGGGAGCCGAGGTCATCAAGATCGAGACGCCGAGGCGCGGAGAGCCGATGCGTCACACGACCCCGTTCAACGAGCCGCTCCTCTTCCCGCTCTCCCGCTGGGTGCCGGAGGCGGGTACGGGCCTCGGCTTCTTCGGGGCCAACACCAACGAGGAGTTCATCACCCTCGACTTTCACAGGCCGGAGGCGAAGCAAGCCATGCTGGAGTTGGCGTCCAAGTCGGACGTCTTCGTCCAGAACTTCCGGCCCGGGACTTTCGACCGGTGGGGGATGGGCTACCAGCATCTCTCCAAGGTCAACCCACGCATCATCTACCAGTGGCTCGGCGGTTTCGGCGGCTGGGGCCCCGGGCGCGTCCGGGCCTCCTACGACATCCTGGGCCAGGCCATGGGCGGAGCGTTCGGAATCACGGGTGAAGCCGCCGACCGGGGCGGGACGCCGGCCAAGCACACGATCTGGCTGGCCGACTACTGGGGCGGCATGATGGCCGCGGTCACGATCCTCGCGGCGCTCTACTGGCGGGACACGGTCTCCGGCAAGGGGACCTTCATCGAGTACTCGCAGGTGCACGGAGTCCAGAGATTGCTCGAATACTCGTTGCCTCTCTACGGCCGTTACGGCGTCCGGCGCGAGCGCTGGGGCAACTGGGATACGGAGCTCTGCGTCCACGGAATCGTCCAGTGCGGTAAGTCGTCCTATCCCGACTCCCAGAACCCGCAGGAGAAGGAGGTCGGCTACATCCTCGTGTCCGCTCACACGGACGAGGACTTCAAGAAGCTGTGCGACGTGATCGGTAAGAAAGACCTCGCCACGACGTTCGCGAAGCACGACGATCGCGTCAAGGCGGAGAACCAGGGAATCCTCTACGAGGCCGTCGAGGCCTGGGCCAAGGACAAGACCAAGGAAGACGTGTCCACGCTCCTCGAAAAGGCGGGGATCAACTGCCAGCCGGTCTGGAACGCCAAGGAAGTCTCGGAGAACCCCCACTGGAAGCTGCGTGGGTCCGTCCAGTGGTACGACGACCCGATCTACGGCGACCTTCACCACCAGGGGCCCGCCTTCAAGATGTCGGAAACGCCTCCGCGCCTGAAGTGGGGCCTGAAGCCCGTCGGAGCCGACAACGAAAGGGTCTACGGCCGGCTTCTCGGGTGGACGAGGGCGAAGCTCGCCAAGATGGAAGAGATGGAGGTGATCTGAGATGGCCATCAACCAGGGATTGGTGCTCACCTGCGCCAAATGCTCCACCAAGAACTTCCTCGATCCCTACCCGTTCTGGAACTTCAGCGGCAACACGAAGTGCGCCGGTTGCGACGCCATATATGCCGTGACGTTCGTCAAGGGCCAGCTCACGAGCGGACCTACTGCCGGCTCCGGGAAGGCCGATCTGCTGCCGGGCTATGCCGAGGACAAGACCGGCGCCGGCATCGGCGGCGACAAGATCCGCCCTGCGCCTCAGTCGAGGCCCGATCCGTTCAGCGGAAAGCAGAAGCACGTGAAACAGAGCCTCAGGGGAAAGCCGCTCAGCGGCAGTCCGCTGAAGAAAGAAGATCTCGTGGGAAGCCGGCCCAAGTTCATCATCGACTCGCGCAAGTGAGTTAGAGAAGGAGAAGCGACGTGCACGACACGAAAGGAAAGGAAGGGTCCAGCTACAAGTGCTGCGACTACTTCGAGGCCGCGCTGGATCCGAACATCCTGAAGGCGTACCTCGGATACTGCAAGGCGCGTGAGTGGCCCTTCACCGTGATGGTTCCGATCGGCGGACTCGAGGGCCAGTGCCCCAAGCCCCCGATTCCTGCCAAGAAATAGACGTGGCGAGCCTCCGTGAAGATTTCGAGCGGCGCTACGGGCTTCTCTCGTCCGGAGCGTCGTCGCTATCGATCGGGGGCGTCACGTGGGAAATCGAGGATGTGATGCAACGGCTCGGCTTCGGCTTCGAGGGGCTAAAGGTCATCGATGCCCCTCGGGTCGAGGCCGGGCGCTTTGCCGTCCGATTCTTCGACGGAGAGGAGCGGCGCATCGTCTGCCTGGAGATGGACTCGGACTTCAACATCCTGGAGGAGCACCGGGTGCACATCGCCGAGTGGCTGGGGGATGCCTACTTCGAGACAGAGTGGCAGGTGAACTGCCCCATGGATTTTTGAATAGGAGACACCATGAAAGTCAAGTTCTACTATTCCAGCAAGGACAATCCGGGTGAGCAATACCCGTGCAACAACGCGGCCGCTCTGGAGAAAGTCAAGGAGCTGAAGTTGAAAGGCGTCGACGCCGAGGCGATCGACGTGGCCGGCGTCGCGGACGTGTTTCGCTTCTACCACGCGGCGCTCACGGGCCCTCCCGCGACCGTCCGGGCGGTCTTCGGCATGAAGGGAGGGCTCGAGGCCGACTTCGGCCGCGCAACCCCCGCCGTCCTGGTCTTCGGCGACCCGAAGGACCGCTACCCCACGGACGCCTACCCGCGGCAGGATCAGGCCCGCGGCGGTCTCGTCGGATGTGAAAAGGCGCTGGCCGATTTCGCCAAGAACGAAGGGTGACCCGTTGAGCGTGATCCCCGCGGACTACCTACCCCCTAAGGAGTATCAGCCCGAGCGGATCTACAAGCTCAAGGAGTTCGCGAGCTATCCCGATCCGCTGAACAGTACCGAAGAGCTTCTCGACAAGCAGGTCGCGGCCGGAAGGGGCGACAGCCCCGCGATCCTGTTCGGCGACAAGGTCATCACGTACAAACAGCTCCTGGGGGCGTCGTGCAAGATCGGCAACGCCCTCAGGAAGCTCGGCGTGGAGGAGGCGGACCGGGTCATGCTCCGGTCGCCGAACGTCCCGCCCGCTCTTTTCACGAATTTCGGCGTCCTGAGGCTCGGGGCTGTGATGGTCCCGACCTCGCACATGCTTTCTCCCAACGAAATCGCCCACATCGCCAACAACGCAGAGGCGAAGGTGATCGTCGTGGCGGCGGCGTTCCTCGAGGGTGTCGTCAAGGCGCGGCCTAATCTCAAGACCGTGAAGCACGTCATCGTCTTCGGGGGGCAGCCGGAGGAGCTGAAGACGCAAGGGCTTCTCTGCTACGAGGAGCTCGTCGCGAACGAGCCGCCCGCTTTCGATCCCGTCCGCCGCCCGCGCACTTCGGTTTCCGTCCTTCTCTACACGTCGGGAACGACCGGCATGCCGAAGGGAACAGCCCACCTGATGGAAGAGGCCCTCATCATCCCGGACACGATGGGCAAGTACGGGTGGAACGTTCAGCCCGACGACATCCTCTGCGGCCCGGCGCCGATTTCGCTGGCCGGCGGGTACTCGACCGTGGCGACGATTCCCTTTCGGTTCGGCGCTGCGGCTTCCCTGATCGCGAAGTTCACTCCCGATGGGCTGTTCGATCAAATCCAGAAGCACAAGGTGACGATCCTGAGCGCTCTGCCCACGGCGTACCGCAAGATGCTCGAGTTCGCGGGCGCGGACAAGAAGTACGACCTGTCGACCCTCCGCGTCCTGACCGGAGGCGGCGAATCGCTGACGGCAAAGACGTATCTGGATTGGAAGGACCGCTTCGGCCAGGAGATCTACGAGGGCCTCGGAACGACGGAGATGATGTACGTCTTCGTCTCCAGCGTGGTCACCCGCAAGGTGAAGCCGGGGGCGATCGGCACCGCGGTTCCCGGGTACGAGATCCAGGTCATCACGGAAGACGGCAAGGTGGCGAAGCCGGGGGAACTGGGCCGGCTCTATGCCCGCGGCCCCACGGGGACCCTTTATTGGCGTCCGCTGGAAGAGGGTGGAAACCTTCTCGAGAAGCAAAAGTCTCTCATCCGCGAGGGGTGGGTCCTGGTCGGCGACTTCTGCACGACGGACGAGGACGGATACCTCAGCTTCGTCTCCCGCCAGGAGGACCTGATCAAGAGCTCGGGATACCGCATCGGTCCCGAGGAGATCGAGGACGCTCTCCTCAAGCACCCTGCCGTGGCCGACGCGGGCGTGATCGGGATCCCCGATCCTGTCAGGGGTCAGAACGTCAAGGCTTTCGTCATCCTGAAACCGGGCCAAACGCCGAGCGAGGAGTTGAAGAAGAAACTCATCGAAAGCTGCCGGGACCACGTCGCGATCTACAAACTGCCGCGGATCGTGGAGTTCGTCACCGAGCTTCCGCGCACGCTGCAGGGAAAACTCCTGCGGCGGGTCCTGCGGGACAAGGAGCCAGCCGCCGCGAGCTAAGTCCGGGACCATGAGCGAACCTGCCGTCGACTCCACCGCGTCCGCGCACTTCACCGTCGCGCCATCCGATCTCGCCAGCGCGCTCGACCTCGAGCCGGCGGACGCGTTCCCGCCTGTATTCGCGACGTCCCGGATGGTCGCGCTCATGGAGATTGCGGCGGCGCGAGTTCTCCGCCCTCATCTGCGGGAGGGAGAGGCCTCCGTCGGAGTCTCCCTCGAGGTCGTGCACTCGGCTGCCACTCCTCCGGGTGCCACCGTCACGGGCAGCGCGCGGTTCGTCGGTCGGGAGGGAAAGCTCTTCCTCTTCGAGGTCACGGCGTCCGACGACGCGGGCGAGATCGGCCGGGGCACGCACAAGCGCGCGATCGTCACGGTCGAAAGGCTCACGGGCGGCGCGGCTCGACGTGGAGCGAAGGCCTGAACTCCGACTCCTCGGTGGCGAGCTTTCAAGTCCTCGGATCTCACCTCGAATATCGCTGGATCGGACCGAAGCCCGCCGACGCGCCGACAATCGTGTTCCTGCACGAAGGCCTCGGATGTGTGGGAACGTGGCGGGGATTTCCCGAGCGCCTGGCGTCGGCGACCGGCTGCGGCGCACTCGTTTACAGCCGGGTGGGCTACGGCGGGTCCGATTCCGTTATCGGCAAACGGCCGGTCCGCTACATGCACGACGAGGCGTTGGGGGTGCTCCCCGCCGTTCTCGAGCATTTCAAGCTGGGGAAAGTCGTCCTTTTCGGGCACAGCGACGGCGCATCGATCGCTCTCATCCATGCCGGCGCGCATTCAGGCTCAGTTCGCGCGCTGATCCTCGAGGCGCCGCACGTCTTCGTAGAGTCCGTCAGCATCGAAGGGATCGAGCGGATCACGGCCGATTACGAGACGACGCGCTTGAGAGAGCGGCTCGCCCGGCATCACGGCAGCAACACCGATTCGATGTTCCGAGCGTGGTCCGACGTGTGGCTCAGGCCCGAGTTCCGGCAGTGGAACATCGGGGAGTACCTGCCGGCGATCGAGTGCCCCGTGCTCGCCATCCAGGGCGAAGACGACCAGTACGGCACTCTCGAGCAGGTGAACGCCGTCGTGACGAAGGTCCGGGGTCCGGCCGAGACACTGATACTTCCGCGTTGTGGCCATTCCCCTCACTCGGAGCGGCCGGACGAGGTCTTTCAAGCGGCGGCCGACTTCATCCGGAAAACACTGGACACCGGGTAAAGAGAAAATTTCTTAGAAGGGTAATTGTCGTTGGAGTCTGCCGCGCCGCTGGAGCGGGCTTCGGTTCCCGCCCTCTTTACCTTCTAAGAAATCTCTCTTTACCCCTGTCCTTTGGAAGACAGGACGACCCGGCTGTCCACGACCGTCAGCCCCTTCTCGTGCACGATGACCGGATTCATGTCCAGCTCGTCGATCTCGGGATGTCGGGCCACGAGGTCGGAGACCTGGACGAGAAGCTGCCGGAGCATCGCCACGTCAGCGGGCTTTCCTCCGCGAACGCCCTCGAGCAGCTTCGCTCCCCGGGTCTCTCCGATCATCTCCGCCGCGTCCGCTTCGGTGAACGGAACGATCCTGAAGGCGACGTCGCGGAAGATCTCGACCAGGGTGCCCCCCATGCCGAACATCACGGCGTGGCCGAACTGGAGGTCGCGCGTCACGCCCACGATGATCTCGTGTCCCGGAGCGGCCATGGCGCTCACGAGGACTCCGCCCGATCGCGTCCCGAGCCGCCGCACGACGCCGTCGAGGTCGTGAAAGGCCTTTCGGACTCCCGCCTCGTCTTTCACGTTCAGAAGGACTCCTCCGACGTCGCTCTTGTGCGTCACGTCGGGGGAGTTCATCTTCACCGCGACGGGAAAGCCGATGTCTCGCGCGGCGGCGACGGCCTCCTCCTCGGTTCCGGCCTGCCGCGAAGGAACCACGCGGATTCCTCCGCGCGCCAGGAACGCCATCGAGTCGGCCGGGGAAAGGGATTTGGCGCCGGAGGCCGGGGCCTCGGGGGCGGGAGCCGCCTCGGGCGTCCGGGGAAACCGGTCGCGGGCGAAGCGAACGTGGCAGGAGTACGCCTTCATGGCGCGGTCCGGCGTCGGAAATACGGCGATCCCTTTCTCGTGGAAAAGAGGCCGCTCGGTCCGTTCCACGTCTGCGCCGCCGAGATACGCCACGAGGTCGGTCTTCCCCGGCTCCAGGGCATTCGAAGCGCCGGGGATCGGATCTCCGAAGATCGTCAGGACGACGTCGTAGTGATCCCGTGCCGTCGCGATGACGCGTCGGAAGATTTCAGCGTCGCCGTCCCCGGTGAGATCGAGGGGGTTCCCGACGATGAAATGGGACGGCAGGAATTCCCGCAGACGTGCCGCCAGAGGAGCGGGCAGGGGACTGATCTGGAACCCGTTGTCCGCGGCGACGTCCGTCGCGATGATCGCGGACCCTCCGGAGCTGGTGACGATGAGCATCCGCGGCCCGGCGGGAGCCGGGACGTAGGCGAGCGCCTTGGAGAAGTCGTAAAGCTCCTCGAGAGAGGTGGCGCGGTGGATGCCGAATTGCCGGAAGACGGCGTCGTAGATCTCGTCCTTCCCGGCAAGCGATCGGGTGTGCGACTCGGCGGCCTTACGCCCCTGCTCGGTCCTTCCAGCCTTGAAGACCACGATGGGCTTCCGGCACGCACGCACGGCGGACAGGAAGCGCGGAGCGTCCTTCACGCCTTCGATGTAGAGCGTGATCACCTTCGTGTTCGGATCGGCGGCGAAGAACTCGATCAGGTCGGCCTCGTCGACGTCGATCCTGATTCCCATGCTCACGAACGCCGAGAAGCCGAGCTTCTCCTCGGCCGCCCAGTCGATGAGGGCCGCCCCTACGGTCCCGCTCTGGGACGCGATTGCCATCGCGCCTTTCCGGGTGATGAGCGGCCAGGACGCGCAGAGGCCGTGGTGCGGGTAGTTCACGCCCTGACAGTTCGGTCCGACCACGCGAATTCCGCATCGGGCCGCGTTCTGCTTGAGCTCCTCCTGAAGACGGGCTCCGTCGGGCCCAGATTCGGCGAACCCGCCCGTGATGACGATGGCCGCCCGGACCTTCCGCTCGCCGAGCTGGAGAATGGTGCCGGGGACGGATGCGGCCGGAACGATGACCACGGCCAGATCGGTGCCTGACGGGACGTCGTCCACCGATTTGACGGAAGGGACGCCGAGGATCGTCTCTCCCTTGGGGTTCACGGGGATGACCGGACCGCCGAAGCCCGCGTCGAGGATGTTCTTGAAGATCGTGAACCCCAATTTGCCCGGCTTTGCGGAGGCGCCGATGACGGCCATGGCATTGGGACGAAAAAGCGCCTGCAACGAGTCACTCATATCGCTCCTCGAAGATCGTGGTGATCGAAGTCTATCCCGCCGAACGGTCGGTCAGCGCCCACCGCTCAAAACGGCCGGTTTCGATCCCGCGAATCTCGTCGCAGGCGCATCGGAGGTCCGTGCCGGGCCCGCTTCAGGCCGTGTGAAGAACCTCCACCCCTTTGGGAAGGAAGTCCCGCAGCTCCGCCTCCGGAGGAGACGACTCCGTCCAGAAGAACCGCTTTCCGGCCTTCTGTTGATCGGCCACATGGCCCAGAACGACGCCGCCGATGGCGAACAGCAACAGCACGAGTGCGCTCAGGAAAACTCCGGACTCCAGGGCCAGGTAATTCTCCAGGATGGCTTCCATATCCTCACCTCCTCTCCACACAAGGGAAAGATGGTTCCCGAGAAAGGATCCTGTCAATACCACGTCGCTCCCTCGTCCTTTCCCGTGATCCAATGTGTTCAGGGAGGCGGGACCTGTCTGTACGACCCTTCACAACGGCTCACCCTCCGTCGAGACAGGAGATCCTCGGCGACTTCGAGAAGCTGATCGAGGAGCGGAAGCTCTTTGGCGCCGAGCTCGACCCGACGATCATCAAGAAGAGCGGAAAGGGTACGCGGTTCCTCATCAGCGACGTTCCGCCAGTGGCGAAGCTGCTCGCACGCTGGGCGCGCATCTTCGAGAACGCGATCGCGCCGACCGCCCTCTTAGAAGCGCTCGCCGCGCGGACCCACGAGTTCGCGCACCGGGAGAACTTCTTCCTTTTCGGAAAGAACCGGGTTCTCTATGACACACAGATTTTCTCGGCCGAGGAGAGCGTTGGCGAGCTGACACTCAGCTTCGCGTCCCTGCGAGACCGCGCGCTCGGCCTGCTCGCCTACCTTTCGGGCGCGAGGTTGAGGGTCGTCTACATCGAGCATATCCGCGTGACGGCGCAGAGGTCGGGTTACGCCTCGACGCTCTTCCGCCACTACGAGCGCCTCTTTCGGGACCTCGGATTCAACCAGTTCCGGCTGAACGCCTCCCTGTCGGTCGGCAAGTACTACTGGGCGCAGGAAGGATTCGATTTCTCGGACGCGTCGGAAGCCGCCAGGAGGAAGGTGGCCCTCCGTGCTCTCGTGAAGGAAACGAGCCTTCCGGTTCGAGAGGTCGAGATCGGACGCCTGAACCACGCCTACGATTTCGCCCGTTTCAGGAGAGACCTGAGAATTCCCGTCTACCGGAACGACGAGGGCTTCTACGCGCTCTCGCCCGGGGACCGCTTCCGTGACGAAGTTTCGCTTCCGCTCGGAAAGGCGTTTCTGCTGTCCGCGGCGCCGTGGGACGGATTCAAGACCATCTACACGAATACCCCGCGGAGGACGGGCTTCGTGACCTCGAGCGACTATCTCGATCACCGGACGCGGTCCGGCCACCCCGAAAGTCCCGCGCGGCTCCGCACGCTCCTGAAAGCGGTCCGAAAGCAGGGCCTGACGAGCACCCTCGTCACGCTCTCGCCCTACGTCCCCGACCTGGAGTTTCTCCAGGGAATCCACCGGCCGGAGTATCTGGCGAGATTCCGCGAGAGCGCCCGGAAGGGCGAGAAGGTGTTCTCCACGAGGGACTGTTCGATCAGTCCGAAGAGCTTCGACGTGGCGCTTCTGGCGGCCGGCGGCGTGATGGCAGGTGTGGACGCGGTCCTGAACGGGAGGGTCGACAACGTCTTCTGCGCCGTCAGGCCGCCCGGGCATCACGCGGGACGGGAGACCGCAATGGGATTCTGCTTCATCAACAATGTTGCGGTCGGGGCGGTTTACGCGAGGGCGATCTACGGCGTGGAGAGGATCTTCATCCTGGACTGGGACGTTCATCACGGCAACGGGACTCAGGAGATTTTCGACGGGGACCCGCTGACGTATTACTGCAGCCTCCACGAGCACCCCACGTTCTGCTTTCCGGGTACGGGCCGGAGGATGGAGCGGGGGACGGGGGCGGGCGCGGGGCTCACCCTGAACCTGCCGCTGAAGCCGCATACGGTCGACGAGGAGCTGATGGAGACTTTCGAGAGGGAGGTCGTTCCGGAGATCGAGCGGTTCGAGCCCGGCCTCATCATGGTCTCCGCGGGCTTCGACGCGCACGAGAGGGATCCGATCGCCGACCTGGATCTCACGGAGAGGTCCTTTGCCTACATGACGCGCAGGGTCTGCGAGCTGGCGGATCGATATTGCGGGGGCCGGATCGTGTCGGTCCTGGAAGGAGGGTACGACGGTCCCGCGCTCGCCTCGTCGGCCCTCGCCCACCTGAAGGCGCTTCAGGGAAGGAGTCAGGAATGTTCGTCGGAAAGAGGATGACGCGAAACGTCATCACGGTCTCGCGAGGCGACACCTTGAAGTTCGCGAGCGATGTCCTGCACGAGAACCGGATCCATCAGCTGCCGGTCGTCGAACGCGGGGAGCTGGTCGGTTTCGTGTCGGGCACCGACATCCGCAATTCGACCTTCGAGGAGCCGGCTGTCTCCGGGAGCGGCAAGATCGTCGCGAAGAACAGGACCGTCGACGAGATCATGACGCGCGAGGTGATCACGGTGAGCCCGTGGGACACGGTCGAGGACGCGCTCCTCATCTTCCACAAGAGGAGACTGGGCGCCCTGCCGGTCGTGGAAGGGAAGAAGCTGGTGGGGATCATCACGAAGGCGGACGTGCTGGCGGCGTTCTGCGACACCCTGAGGATCGAGGACGCCGGCGTGAGGATCGAGGTGTTCCTCCCGCGCGACGTCGGCTCCCTCATTCAGCTCGTGCGCAAGCTCGGGGAGATGGAAACCGAGATCAGGAGCCTGATCCTGTCTCCCTCGACGAACGGCTTCGTGGCCTTCGTCAGGCTCGCGACGATCGACGTGGGGGCCGTGAAGAAGACGCTCCGGGACGCGGGCTTCAGCGTCCCCGAGCTTTCGGATTTTCTGGGAGCGCCCCTCACATCGCCAGGTGGATCCGCTTGATGTAGGTCATCTCCTCGATCTTGTCCGTCGAGCCGTTCAGCCCGCTGTCGCGGATCCCGCCGATCGGCAGGGAGATGTCGCTGTAGAGCGGCCCCTCGTTGATCAGGATCCGCCCGGCCGCCAGGCGCCGTGCGATGGCCGCCGCCTGCTCCGGCTCCCCGAAGAGGCAGGCCCCCAGTCCGTAAGGGCTGTCGTTCGCCAGAGCAACCGCCTCCTCCACCGTGTCGAAGACGACGAAGGAGCGAACCGGGGCAAAGGACTCCTCGGTCCAAAGGAAGGGCTTCTCCTCGTCGCGCGCCCCGAGGAGCTGCGCCTTTTCGAACTCGATGAGCGTCGGGGTGAAGAAGGGACTGTCGGCCTTGCCTCCGATGAGGAGGCGGCCCCCGCGCTCCAGGGCCTCGCGGACCTGATAGGTCGCGATGTCCAGGCTCTCGTGCTTTCCGATCGGGCCGATGTCCGTCTCCTCGTCGCGCGGGTCGCCCATCTTCAGCCGGCCGATTCCTCCGACGAGGCGCTCCCGGAATTCCGACGCGACGGAGCGCTGCACCAGGAACCGCTTGGCGGCGATGCAGAGCTGCCCGCTGTGCGCGAAACCGCCGAGGAGGCCGGCGGCGGCGGCCTGCGTCAGGGCCGCGCTCCCGAGAACGATGAACGGGTCGTTCCCCGCAAGCTCGGGGACGTACTTTTTCATCCGCCCGCCTACGTGGAGCATGCATTCGCCGAGGGTCTTCTTCGTTCTCTCGAGGTAGGAGCCCATCTTGATCAGGTTGTCCTTCCCGACCGGGCTGGATGCGTAGTGGACGAGGACGTCGACCTCGGGGTTCTCGATGAACTCCCACGCGGCGCCTTCCCCGGGACAGGTGGAGAACTGGACGCTGTCGGCCGGGCAGCCTGCCTCGACGGCGATCTGGACGAGTCGCTGGCAGATGAGAGGAACCAGGCTCGAAGGCTTCTCCACGACGGCGTTCCCGCCCCCGAGCGCGCAGAGCATCGTGTAGAGCGGCACGACGAGGGGCGTGTTGCGCGGCGGGAGGACTCCGACGACTCCGTAGGGCTCGC
>JAMQPJ010000660.1 GCA_023717585.1 Thermoanaerobaculia bacterium | reverse complement strand
GGCCGTCTCGCCGATCTGCTCGGGCTCCGCCCCGTCCGGGCCGGGCCCCAAGGGCGTGTCTCCGACGCGGCGGATCGAGCTGGCGGGAATGCGAAGCTCCTCGCGGTACTTCGCGACCGTGCGGCGCGCGATGCGAATCCCGTCGCGAAGGAGCAGTTCGGCGAGGCGCGCGTCCGACAGGGGATGCGCGGGGTCCTCCGCCTCGACGAGGCTCCGGATCTTGCCTTTCACGGCGAGTGAGGAGACGTCCTCCCCCACCGACGACGCGATCGCCGAATGGAAGAAGAACTTCATGGGGACGAGGCCGCGCGGGGTCGCCATCCACTTGTTCGAGACGACTCGCGAGACGGTGGATTCGTGCATGCCGATGTCCTCGGCGACGTCGCGGAGAACGAGGGGCTTCAAGTGGGCCACCCCGTAGTCGAAGAAGTCGTGCTGCTTCTTCACGATCGACTCGGCGACGCGCACGATGGTGCGCTTTCTCTGGTCGAGGCTCTTCAGCAGCCACTGAGCCGCGCGCATCTTCTCCCTCAGGTAGCTCTTGCCCTCCGTGTCGAGGGCGCCGTCCCTTGCGAGGAGCATCCGGCGATAAAGCGCCGACACGCGAAGGCGCGGCAGGCCGTCGTCGTTGAACAGGACGACGTATTCCTCTTCGACCTTCACGACGGCCACGTCGGGCTCCACGTAGATGGTCCGGGAGGAGTCATAGGCGCGCCCGGGTTTCGGGTCGAGCCTCCGGATCCACTCGTGCGCCTGCTGGATGTCTTCGAGCGGCACGTTCATCTGCCTCGCGAGCAGGGCGGCGGGCTTCGAGCCCAGCTCCGCGAAGCGGTGGGTCACGAGCTCGACGAGGAGCGGAGTCGCGATGTTCGCGGCGCGCGCCTGGAGGAGGAGGATCTCGGCGAGGTCGCGCCCGCCGACCCCGCACGGGTCGAACGATTGAAGGAGCGCGAGCGCTTCCTCCGCCGTTTCCATCGAGCACGGCATGGCCGCACAGACCTCGTCGAGCGTCAGCCGCAGACAGCCGTCCGGGTCGACGTTTCCGATCATGAACCCGCAGGCCTCCCGGACCCCCGGAGGGGCGTCCGAGACGCCGAGCTGCTCGGTGAGGTGCGGCTCGAGGCCGGGCGGCGCGTCGGCCCTGTTCTCCAGAGAGAACTCCTCGGCCTGCTCGCTCATCCGGGGAGCCGTCGCCGTCCCGTCCATGTAGTCGCCGAAGTAAGCCTCGAGGTCGATGTCGCCGAGGGCGTCCTGCAAGGTCTCGGACGGGGCGGCGTCGACGACCGGTTCCGGAGCGGGCGCCTCGTGTACGGCGGCGGCAGGCTCCGAGACCCCGTCTGCGTCGTCGGAAACGGCGTCCACACTTTCGGGGCCGGTGCCCGGGGTCTCGGCGAGCTCGCGCTCGCGAGTCTCGGCGGCGCCGGAGTCCTCGTCGGGCGTGGCCGCGCTCTCCGGATCCTGTTCCTCGAGAACCGGGTTCGAGACGAGCTCCTGGTTCACGACGTCCTGCAGCTCGAGGCGCGTCATCTGCAGCAGCTTGATGGCCTGCTGCAGCGTCGGCGTCATGACGAGCCGCTGTGAGAGCCTCAGCGAGAGTTTCTGTTCGAGTCCCAATGTGATGGCCGAAGCCCTGGTCGGGCGGAGGCCGCGCTGATTCTACCGCCGCGGGCCCCGGCCTCAGTCGAGCCGGAATCGCTCGCCGAGATAGACGCGGCGCACCTCGGGGTCGGAGGAGAGCTCGGCCGGTGATCCCGTCCGGAAAATGGCGCCCGCATGGATGATGTAGGCGCGGTCCACGATCGCGAGCGTGTCGCGCACGTTGTGGTCCGTGATGAGGACGCCGATTCCGGCCGCGGCGAGATCCCGGATCACCTGCTGGAGATCGAGCACGGTGATCGGGTCGATCCCGGCGAACGGCTCGTCGAGCAGGATGAACCGGGGAGACAGCGTGAGGGCGCGGGCGATCTCGAGCCGGCGCCGTTCGCCCCCCGAGAGCGTGTCCGCCACCGCGTGGGCGAGGTGCGAGAGCTTGAAACGGTCGAGGAGCCCATGCGCGGTCTCTTCGCGCATCGCCCGGCTCGAAGGGAGCGTCTCCAGAATCGCGAGGAGGTTCTCGATGGCGGTCATTTTCCGGAAGACGGACGCTTCCTGCGGCAGGTACCCGAGCCCGCGCCGCGCGCGCCGGTACATCGGGAGCGTCGTGATGTCCTGCTCGTCGAGAAGCACCGAGCCGGCGTCGGGCGCCACGAGCCCGACGACGATCGAGAACGTCGTCGTCTTTCCGGCTCCGTTCGGGCCCAGGAGTCCGACGACCTCTCCCCCGGTGACGAGGACCGATACCCCGGCGACGACCGTGCGGCCGCGGTACGCCTTCACGAGGTCGCGGACCTCCAGAACTGCCGGGGCGCCGCTCACGAGCCCTCCGGCTTGAGAATCGTCTCGGTGGGCACGGAGCCATCCGTCTCCACGTCCACCTGAGAGCTCTTCTGCCGGAATGTCAGGACCGCCCCGGTCGAGCGGTTGCCTTTCCCGTCGAGAGCCGTCGCGGGAGCGCCCTCCAGCGTGACCGCTTCGGTCTGCGGGCGCCAGATCGCCTTCGTGCCCTCGCCCCGGCGGCGCTGCGCGCGATCTTCGACGACGACCGCGCCGCGGGCCTCCGTGTATTCGATGGTGCGGTCCGCGGCGAGGCGTATGTCCGTCACGTCGGAGCTCATCGTGAAGACCCCGGACGTCATCGTCGCATGACCCTCGAGGCGGACGAATCGCTCCTCCTCCCGGTGGATGAGGACGTCTCCCGCGGCATTGACGGTCTCGCTCGGGCGACCGCCCGGCGGCGGGCGCGTCCCCTTTACGGGCGTCGTCTCGCGCCGGAAGAACGCCTGGACCTTCTGCTCGGCCCGCATGGTCTTCGCGGCGTCGTCGAGCTCGAGCGTGCCGCACCTGAGGACGTTCTCGTTCTGCCACGCGCGCACCGAGCCCGTGAGGACGAGCGTCGACGTTCGGGAAAGGAGTTTCAACGTGTCGGACTCGGAGAAGAAGGGGCTCCTCCCGTCGCCGCCGAGAAAGCCGCCCCGGCCCGGCCCGGCTCCGGGGGCGTAAGAGGCCTTCACCGCGCCCGCGGCGTCCAGGCGCTCCTCGCGTGCGTTCCAGGAGAGCGTGCGCGCCGCGATCGCGCCGCGCTCGTCGCGGTAGCGCGCGGGAACATCCGGCTCGCCCGAAAAGACGGCGGTTTCGTCCCGCCCGCGCAAGGTGCCGTGCGGGGCCTTCAGGGCAGCCCTCTTTCCGTCCGTCAGCTCGACGCCGTTTTCGAAGGTTGCCGTCTCGATCGAGCGCCCGTCCGGCAGGAAGAGAACCCGGGCGAATCCGGCGGTGATCGCGCGCAGCCCCGAGCCTGCGGGGCCCCCGGCCCGGCCGGACTCGGCGGCGTCGAGCCGGTCGGGCACGGTGAGCTCCCGAAAGCGTCCGTTCTCGAACCGCCCCGAGAAGTGCGGCGCACGCGCGCGGCGCGCTCCCGATGTGCCGGCTCCGCCCGAGGTATCCGAGGCCCCGGCGGGGGCGAGGTCGAGCCTGGCGAGGCCGCTCGCGCCCCCATCGGCCTCGAGACCGGCCGGCAGTCCGGACGCGTCGAGACGCATCTCGAGGGCGTCGCCCCGCGCCGTGAGCGCGGCGGGCGGCTCGTTTCCCTGCGGCAGCACGAGCAGGAAGGCGTCCGTAGTCGCCCGGAGGCGGCTTCCCCCGGCCTCGGCGATTCTCGAGACGCGTTCGCTGCGGAGAATGAAGCGGTCCGTCTTCAGGACGGCGCCGCCCGTCGCGTCGAGCCTTCCGTCGCGGGAGACGACGACGTGCGGTGCGGCCAGATCCACGGCGCGTCCGCCCTCGGCGCGCCCGCTGAGGTGCGCGTCGCCGTCGAGGAGGAGATTTCCATCCCGGACTCCCAGCTTTCCGGAAGCCGCGCGGGCCACGAGCGCGCCCCGGAGCGCCGCGACCGGACCCTCCGACGCGAGCACGCGAAGCGCCGGATCGTAGCGGAACGAGGCGGCCGAAAGGCTCGTCTCCTCGCCCTCGATCCTCACGCCGTCGAAAATGCGGAAAGCCCGCGAGCCTTCGATCATCTCCGCGCGCGGCGCGCGCACCGAGATCGCCCGTTCGCCCGTGCCCTCCCGCGATTCGAACACGACGTCCTTGAGACGGAAGAGCTTCTCCCCCTTTTCCTCGAATTTGACGGCCTCCGTCGCGCGCACGCGATACCGGCCCTCGGAGGCCCGCGTCTCGTCGTACTGGAAGTCGCGGAAGCGCATCGTGTCGCGCTTTCCCCCGGACTCCTTCAGCAGCGTGTCGGCGACCGGATCGCGGGCGCCCTCCGTCCGCGCTCCGGGCTTGCGGTAGGAGAGGACGACGAGGAGCGTGAAACCGGCGACGAGGGCGAGGATCGCCGAGCGAGCGATCCGCCTGAAGCGCGTCATGGCGCCGCCGGCACGAGGTCTACGACGATGAGAGAAGGGCGGCCCGTGTAGGAGTCGATCACGAGGTTAGCGGCCACGTCTGCGCGTCCGGCGCGTGAGGCTGGCGGGATGTCGGCAAGCGTCCATCCCACGGCGTCGAGGCGCCGCCCGTTGGACGCGAGCCCGACGCGCAGCCCCCGTTCGCCGACGGCGCGGCCGCGGCCGTCCCACTCGAGGCCGCGAAACCCGAGAAGCGGCTTCGGATTCTCCTGGCCGTGGGGCTCGAAGCGCTCGAGGGCGCGCGCGAGCACGTCGTCCGCCTCGGGGGCCTCGACTTCGGTGTCGACGAACAGCTCCTCGGCCCACTCCTCTTCGTCACGCGCGGCCGCGAAGGCGGCGCGCAGGTCGTCGCGAAAGGCCTCGAAGGACGCGGCCGGCAGGGTGAGGCCGAGCGCCGCGGCATGACCGCCGAGCTCGGTCGTGTAGCGACGCGCCACGGGCGCGAGGCGCTCGAAGAGCGGCGTCTTCCCGTAGCTCCGGCCGCTCCCGGACACGACGTCTCCTTCGCGGGCGAGGAGCAGCACGGGCCTGGCCAGCTCCTTTGCGACACGGGACGCGGCGATTCCCAGGACGCCGCGGTGCCAGCCGTCCGCCGCGTCGCCCGCTTCGACCACGATGGCGTCGCGCGCCGCGTCGAACCCGCCGGCGAGCCGCGCGAGCACGACGTCGACGACGCGCTCCTGGACGGCACGGCGCTCCTCGTTCGCCGTCTCGATCTCGCCAGCGAGGACCTCCGCCCGCGCGGCGTCGGCCGTCGTCAGCAGCTCGAAGGCGCGAGCCGCGTGGTCGAGGCGCCCCATGGCGTTCAGGCGGGGTGCGATGCGGAACGCGACCTCGCGAGTGGAGGGCGCGCGCCCGGGGGGGATTCCGGCGCGGCGGAGGAGAGCCGCGAGACCGGGAGCACGCGGGTCCGCGAGTCCCGCGAGCCCCCAGGACACGAGGACGCGGTTCTCTCCTGTGAGCGGCACCATGTCGGCTACGGTCGAAAGCGCTGCGATCTTCGCGAGGGAAGCGAGCCAGCGGCGGCGGCCCGCCGCGTCCACGCCCACCCGCTCGCCGGAGTGGATGAAGAGAGCCTCGGCCAGCTTCCACGCGATGCCGGCGCCGCACAGCTCCTTGAAGGGATAACGGCAGCCCGGCAGCTTCGGGTCCACGAGCACGGCGCCTTCCGGCAGCGCGGCCGGAGGCAGGTGATGGTCCGTGACGACGACGTAGACCCCGCGGCTCGTGGCCTCGGCAACGGTGTCGACCGCGGTGATGCCGCAGTCGACGGTGACGATGCCCTCCGGCTCGTGCTCGTCGAGGGCCCGCCGGAGAGTCGGGGCCCGGAGGCCGTAGCCGTCCTGGATCCGGTGCGGAATGAAAGGCCGCGCGTCGGCCCCCAGTTTCCGGAGCGCCGTCGTGAGAATCGCGAGCGCACCGACGCCGTCGCAGTCGTAGTCGCCGAAGACGACGATGCGCCCCCCGCGCCGGGCGGTGGCCGCGAGGAGCTCCACGGCGGCGGGCAGGCCCGCCATGCCGAAGGGATCGTGCAGGGCGTCCGGAGCGGGCGCGAGATGCGTGCGCGCCGCGTCGACGTCCCCGAAGCCCCGCGCCGCGAGGACGCGGGCCGCGGGAGCGGGCAGGCCGAGCTCCCGGGTGAGGCGGTCCGCCGCGTCCGGGCTCTGGGGCCGAAGGTGGCGCCGCACGAGGCGCGGCGCGCGCGCCCGGGCGCTCACGCGTTCTCCCAGGCCCCCATCGCGCGGAACTTCGCGTAGCGCGCCTCGAGGAGTGTCTCGACGGGCAGGCGCGCGAGGCGCTCCAGCCGTTCTTCGACCGCGCGGCCGACGGTATCGATCGTCGCGACGGGGTCCGCATGCGCCCCGCCCGGAGGCTCGGGCAGCACCTCGTCGATGACGCCCAGCGCCTTGCAGTCCGCCGCCGTCAGCCGCATCGCTTCGGCGGCCTCCTTGGCGCGGGCCTGGTCCTTCCAGAGAATCGCGGCGCAGCCCTCGGGCGAGATCACGGAGTAGACCGAGTGCTCGAGCATGAGGATGACGTCGCCGATGCCGATCCCGAGCGCTCCGCCGGAGCCTCCCTCGCCGATGACGGTCACCAGGATCGGGGTGCGCAGCGCCGACATCTCGAGGAGATTCCGGGCGATCGCCTCGGCCACGCCCCGCGCCTCGCTTTCGAGGCCGGGGAAGGCGCCCGGCGTGTCGATGAACGAAAGGACGGGCTTGCCGAACTTCTCGGCGAGCTTCATCACCCGAAGGGCCTTGCGGTAGCCTTCGGGGCGCGGCATCCCGAAGTTGCGCCGGATCTTCTCCCGCGTGTCGCGGCCCTTCTGGTGCCCGATCACCGCCACGGCGCGGTCCCCGAGAAACCCGAACCCCGCGATGATCGCCGGGTCGTCCGCGAAGGACCGGTCGCCGTGCCATTCCACGAAATCCCGGATGAGGATGCGCACGTAGTCCAGCGTGAACGGCCGGTTCGGGTGCCGCGCCACGAGAGTCTTCTGCCAGGGCGTGAGGTTCTCGTAGATCTCGCGGGAGAGCTTCTGGAGCTTCTCCTCGAGCTTCTCGACCTCGCGCTCGCGCGCGGGGCTCTCCGCGAAGCTCTTCAGCTCCTCGAGCCGCCGCCGCACGCGCTGGATCGGCTCCTCGAATTGAGCCTCGTTCGCCACGGGGAGACTGTAGCAGAGGGGGCGAGGCGGGGTTATCTACAGCAGGTTCTGCGGGTCGACGTCGAGGTGCGGCGGCTCCGGCAGCGCCGCGAGAAGGTGCCCGGCCTCCGCGATGGCCTCGCGCCTCTCGGCCTTGACGAGGAGGTGGTAGCGCCAGAGGCCCTTCAGGCGTTCGAGGGGTGCCGGCGCGGGCCCCAGAACGCGGATCTCCCGGGCGACGTCCGCCGACGCGAGGGCCTTGAACGCCGCGCCCGCGGCGCGATGGGCCTTCGGCAGCTCGACGTCCGCGAAGAGCGCGAGGAGGAGATGCGTGTAGGGCGGATAGCGGAACGCCTTTCGAAAGCGCAGCTCGGCTCCGGCGAACGCGGGATGGTCCTGCCTCACCGCGGCGCGAATCGCCTCGTGATCTGGCCGGCACGTCTGGACGGCCACGAGCCCCGGCCTCTCCCCGCGGCCGACGCGCCCCGCGGCCTGCGTCACGAGCTGAAAGGTCCGCTCGGCCGAGCGGAAGTCGGGGAACGAAAGGAGCGCGTCGGCGTCCAGCACGGCCAGAGCCGTCGCATTCGGAAAGTCGTGCCCTTTCGCAACCATCTGCGTGCCGAGCAGCGCCTGCGCGCGCCCCGCCTCGAAATCCTGAAGGACTCCCGCGGCGCCGCCGCGCCGCGCCGCCGCGTCGCGATCGAGAACGGCATAGGAGATCCCCGGGAAGCTCTCCTCGAATCTGTCGGCCAGGCGTTCCGTGCCGAAGCCGATCGGCTGGAGCGTGTCCGAGCCGCACTTCGGGCAGGCCGGCGGGCGGCGGATGTCGTCGCCGCAGTAGTGGCACAGGAGGCGCTCGTGACGGCGGTGGTACGTGCGGGCCACCGAGCAGTTCGCGCAGCGAAAATCCTCGCCGCATGCACGGCAGAGCAGGCTGGGCGAGAACCCCCGCCGGTTGAGGAGGAGAATCGCCTGCTCTCCCCTCTCGAAGCACGCCGCAAGGATTTCCGCGGTTCGTGCGGCCAGCAGGACGCGTCCGTGATCACCTTCCCGGGCCTTCTCCTCCCGAAGATCGACGACCTCGACCCTCGCCCGCGGGCGGGCTCCGGGGCGCTCGGGCAGCGCGAGGCGCGGCAGACGGCCCTCGCGCGCGGCGCGCTCCAGCTCCATCGAGGGCGTGGCCGAGCCGAGAACGAGCGTGGCGCCCTCCTCGTGGGCGCGGACGCGCGCCACGGCCCGGGCGTCGTAGCGCGGCGACTCCCCCTGCTTGTAGGCGGCGTCGTGCGCCTCGTCGACGACGATGAGGCCGAGCTCCGGCAGCGGCGCGAACACGGCCGAGCGAGGGCCCACGACGGCGTCGACGTCTCCGCGGCGCGCGCGCTCCCACTCGGCCGCGCGCTCGCCGTCCGAGAGCCCGCTGTGGAGGAGCGAAATCCGGTCTCCGAAGCGCGCCACGAGCCGCCTCATGAGGGCCGGCGCGAGGGCGATTTCCGGCACGAGGAGAAT
>JAMQPJ010000630.1 GCA_023717585.1 Thermoanaerobaculia bacterium | reverse complement strand
CGGGGGAAAGGACTATTTCTTCTGCTGCGCGGGCTGTCTGGAGAAGTTCAGCCGCGACCCCGGGAAGTACCTTGCCGGGGGAGCCGGCCGCGGGTACGAGCCGATGGAATCGGCAGCGCCCGCGGCGCCCGCCGGCAAGGGCGCCGAGTACACGTGCCCGATGCACTTCGAGATCGTGCGGCCGTCTCCCGGCTCGTGCCCGATCTGCGGAATGGCGCTCGAACCTCGGACGATCTCGCTGGAAGACACGCCGAACCCCGAGCTCGTGGACATGTCGCGGCGTCTTCGAGTCGCGACAGTGCTTTCCGTCCCGCTGGTCTTCTTCGAAATGGGCGCGATGATGGCTCCCGGGCTCACGGAGGCGGTGCCCCCGCGCCTCGGCCTTCTCGCTCAGTTGATTCTTGCGACGCCGGTCGTCGTCTGGTGCGGAGCGCCTTTCTTCGAGAGGGGCTGGGCGTCCGTGAAGACGCGCAACCTGAACATGTTCACGCTCATCGCGCTCGGCACCGGGGCGGCCTACCTCTATAGCGCAGCGAAAGCGATCGCTTTCCTTATTCCCTTTCTAAGCAAATTTTCCTCTTCGGTCTCTTCGGCCCATTCCCCGACGCACGATGTCTACTTCGAGGCCGCCGACCATCGGCGCCGCGATGCGTTTCATCAGGTCGGCGCCGGCGCCTGTCGACCACATGATCGGGAGGAGGCCGAAGAACGCCGCGCAGACGGTCATGGCCTTCGGCCGAACGCGCTTGACCGCACCGTGGATGATGGACTCGATCAGGTCGACGCGATTCCGAAGCAGCCCATTCGCCTTCGCCTCCGCGTGCGCGAGGTCGAGGAAGAGCAGCATGAAGATGCCGGTCTCGGCGTCGAGGCCCATGAGCGCGATCATCCCGACCCACACGGCGATGGACAGGTTGTAGCCGAGAAGCCACAGGAACCAGACCGCCCCGATGATCGAGAACGGCACGGCGAGGAGAACGATCATCGTCTTCATCGCCGACTTCGTGTTCGCGTACATGAGGAGCCAGATGAGAACGAGCGTCACCGGAATGACGACCTTGAGGCGCTCCTTGACGCGAATCATGTTCTCGTACTGGCCGCTCCACAAAAGCGTGTAGCCGGGTGGCAGCGTCACGCTCCCGGCGACGGCCTTCTTCGCCTTCTCGACGTATCCGCCGACGTCCTCCTTCGAGGTATCGAAGTCCACGTAGACGTATCCGGAAAGGAGTCCGTTCTCGTTCCGGATCATGGCGGGCCCGCGCACCTGGCGGATCGCCGCGAGCTGGCCGAGCGGCACCTGGGCCCCGGACATCGTCGGGACGAGGACCCGGGAGAGCCGGTCGAGATCCTCGCGCAGCTCGCGCGAGTAGCGCACGTTGACGGAGTAACGCTCCCGCCCCTTGATGACCGTCGTGACCGTTTCGCCCCCGATCGCCGTCATGATGACGGCGTTCGCGTCGTCCACGGTGAGGCCGTACCGGGCGAGCGCGTCCCGGTTCAGATCGAAGTCGATGAAGTAGCCGCCGGCCACCCGTTCGGCGAAGACAGACCGCGTTCCCGGAACGGCCTTCACGGCC
>JAMQPJ010000625.1 GCA_023717585.1 Thermoanaerobaculia bacterium | reverse complement strand
AGCGCTCCCCCTCCGGAGCGAGCTTCTCGGCGCCCTCCATCATGTAGCGGCCCCAGACGTCGGACCTCGTCGGAGCGATGAACTGGAGGAACTCGCGCACGGCAGGCACCACACGGACCGGAAGCTCCGGGTCCCGCGCCTGCAGGAACTCGCGACACTACTCGAGGGTCTCCGCCTCGGACGACAGGACGTCCACCGAGAGAACCGCCTTCTGCATGGTCTCGATGCCGAAGCGCTCGACGTGCTGGACCTTGACTTCGTTGACTCCCCCTTCGTTGAACACGTCCGTCACGCCCGTGAGGAGGTCCGGCCGGTTGTCGAAGAGCCAGCCCATGCCGAGGTCCTCCCGAGACGTCTCCTCTCCGGACTCGACGACGAAAACGATGTCGCGGAGGGGCACGAGACCCGCACGCCGGAGCGAGGCCATCGCGAGGAAATTCGCGATCGTCTGCCCCTTCATGTCGAGCGTCCCCCGGCCGATGAGGTGATCGCGCTCGAGGCCGCCACCGCGCGCGGCCGCGAACGGCGGCTTCGTCCACGCGCCGGGGTCTCCGGCGGGGACGACGTCCGCGTGGTTGAGGAGGGCGAGCGCCCCGTCCGGGCTCGAGCCCTTGATCCGCGCCACGAGGATCGGACGCTCCGGGTCGGCGCCGGTGATCGTCGCGGGGATCCCCTCGCACGCGAGGAGCCGGGCGAGGAAATCGATCGCGGGACGGGTGATTCCCGGCGGATTCGTCGTATCGATGCGCACGTACTCGACGAGGAGCTTCACGGCCTCGGTCTTCATGGCCGCGTCCGCCTCGAGGTCCATCCGGCGAATCGAGAGAGGCGCCGAGAGGCGCGACACGAGCGCCGGGATTCCCCAGAGCGCGAGCCCCGAGAAGACGGCGGCGCCCCCGTAAAGGGCGAGGCGCCGCTTCCCATCGGAGCCCAGCTTCATGCGTTCACGGCCGCAGGTCCGCGCCGCGGAACGAGCAGGGCGGCGGCGAGCGCCAGCGCGGTGACCGCGGAAATCACAGCCCCCATCTTCACCCACCGCGTGTCGGGCCGCAAACGAACGGCATGACGTCCAGGAGGAACGGCCAGGCCCGCGAACCCGAACGCGACCCGCGAAACGCGGGTCGGGCGGCCGTCGAGCACGGCCTCTTCCGCGGCCTCCCGCAGCCGGTACAGCATGAGAAAGCCCGGACCGGGCCCATCGACCTCGACGTCGAGAAAGAGCCCCGAAGGCCGGTCGAAGGCCGCGAGGATCCGGCCGGCCGCGGGTGATGGAGAAACCCCAGGGACGGTTTCGTCGACGTACGCGGTGTCGACGGGGAAGGCGTCCTCGAGCAGCCGCTTGAACACCGCGCGCGCGTCGTCGGACGCCACGAGCCTCCCCGCGAATCGGTACGGCGGAACCGGGTCGAGGATCCGCTCGAGACGCGGGCCGTAGCGCCCGTCGTCTCCCCGCTCGCTGCGGACGATCGCCGAGACGCCGACGCCCCGAACCAAGCGCAGGGCGAGCGGAGGTGTTTCCCGTACGGCACGGGACAGGAGCCGCGACCACTCGAATGCCTCCCCGGACAGCGACAGGTCGTAGTCGATCTCGAACTGATAGCCGACGCCGAAGAGCGACCCGTACGCCGGGAGCAGCGACTCCCGCCCGACCCGGCTCGAGGCCGCGAGGTCGCGCAGGTCGTACACCGGGACGGGCGCATAGAGGTCCTGGAAAAAGAGGCGCGGCGGGGGCGCGCCGGCGGGAACCGGGGGAAGAGCGGCCAGGAGCGCCGGAACGCGCGCGATCACGGACGCGTCCTCGAGCGGCGCAAGGCGCCGCGCGATCTCCTCACGGTCGAGGAAGACTGCGAGAGCGAGGAGCGGCAGGGCGATTCGAAGGACGCGGGGCGACACGGCGTCCACCAGGCGCTTCAGCCCCAGAGCCGCGAGCCACGCGAGGCCGAATCCTGCGAGGATCAGGTGCCTCTCCGGGTAACGAATCCAACCGAGCGGCGGCAGGACACGCGTCGCAAGACCGAAGATCGGCGTCGCGTCGCCGACCGCGAGGACGAAACCGGTGAGCACGAGCAGCGCCGCTGCAACCCGTCCCGGCCCTCTCCGGACCAGTCCCAAGAAGGCAAGGGCCCACGCGACGCGCCCCGGCGTCACGGAGGGAAGGTAGGGATAGTCCCGGACGCCCGGAGCCGACGCGACGGCCGCCCAGTCAGCGACGAGCCCGTCCGTGGCGAGGTCACTGAGGCGCGGCAGCGCGAATGGCTTCAGGGCTGCGGCCGCCGGGCCCATACCGCCCCCCGGCGACCTGATGCTGCGAGCGGCGGTGGCGGCCCCCGGCAGGAGAGAGATCGCGCCGAGGCCGGCGGCGAGAAGCGCGCTCGCCGCAAGGAGAGCCAGCGGGCGCGCCTCTTGCCGCCACGCCGCGCCCTCGCCGCGCGCCGAGAAGAAGACCGCGACGGCAACGCACAAGGCGAAGAACACGAATTCGGGCGGCGTCGCGACGAGGATCAGGGCTGCCGCGACGGCGAGCTTCGCGGCTTCGCGCCATCCCCGCGTCCTCACGGTATCGAAAGCGAAGGCGGCGAACCACGGGAGGATCGAGAGGGCCGAAAGAGCCGCCGGAAACGCGGTGAGCGACACTGTCGTTCCGGAGAGCGCGAAGACGAGGCCGGCGACGGCCGCCGGCCCGCGCGACAGGCCGAGGCGCCGTCCGAAGGCGGCGAATCCGGCGAGCGCCACTCCGAGATGCAGGAGGATCCACGCCTTCATCGCGGCCCCGAGGGGCAGTGCCAGGAAGAGAATGTTCGCGGGGTCGAAGGGCGCCGCCGACGGAGCGCCGAGAAGCGGCGACCCGCCCCATCGGAAGCGATCCACCCACGGCAGTTCCCCGCGAAGGACCGCTTCGACGAGATGCGCCTTCAGCGGAAAGAAATAGAACAGGAGGTCCCGGCCCACCGGAACGCCGGAGCCGAGAAAATCGCGAAACGGCAGGAGCACGAGGAGGAGCGCACCGAAGAGAGGCAGCAGCTCGCGGAGACGTCCCCTCATGGGCGCACCCGTGGCCGCGCGAAGAGTATGACGGCCAGGAGTGAAGCGAGAGAGAGCGCGCCGCCGGCAAAGAACGCCGGGTTTTCGTACGCGAGCGCGATCTTGTGGTCTCCGCCCGGGACCTCCAGGGCCATCAGGTATCCGCCCGAAGGGCGGATCGCGAGATCCGCCCCGTCCAACCGGGCATGCCAGTTCGGGTCGAAGGTCCGTGCGACGGAGAGCACCGCTACCGGAAGGCCCACCCGCACCCGGAGGCGGGCCCTGCCCGCCCGACGCTCCTCGACCGTGACGGTCCCGGCGCCCCTCGGGAGAACCGAGAACTCCGCGCGCGCGCCTTCGACGCGCAGGATCCGGTCCTCTCCGAAGCGCCCCATCTCGACGACGCCGGGCGGATCGGGCGGCGCCGCCGCCGTCCTGACGACGGACACTCCGAGCGTGCGCAGTCGCGCGGCTTTCTCCTCTCCCCATCGGAGGCCGGCGAGCGCGCGGGCGAAGCGCGCGGACGGCGCCGCCGTCATGCGGTCCACGTCGTTCTCCCCGGCGTACCGGATCCCGAAGGCCACGCCCGCGGCGGGGAGCAACGGGTCGAGTCCGCCGGCCTCCCGCGTCCGGCGCGCGACCGTCGACGCGTCGTCGGCGCCATCGTCGTAGAAGCGCCCGGCGCCGATCTCCATCTTCACGAGGGAGACGGCGGCCGATTCGCGCTGGTAGAGATCGTGCGCGCCCGCCGGGCATGTCCCCGCCACGCGCCGCGCCGCGTCGGTCAGAAACAACACGCCCATGATGCTGCCGAGAAGCAACATGTCACGGCGCTTTTCTTTGAAGGTGAAGAGGGAGAAGGCGGCCGCGCTCAGGAGAAGGGTCGCGGTCGCCATGAAAAGCGGCGCTCGAAGGACTCCCGCGACGGCGGCACCAGGGGCATTGCCCGCACCAAGCCCCACCGCCCATATTCCCTTTCTGAGAAAATCTTCGGCGCCGACCGCCAAAGCGAGCAGCGCGCCGCAGGCGAGCGCCATGCCGATCGCTCCCCTCCGAAGCAAATCGACAGCTGCTTTTCTCGCCTCCCCGTCACCGAAAAAGACGCTGTCGACGCCGACCGCCGCCGCCGCCGCGAGCGCGAACGTCACGAGGAGCCACCACTTTTCCGGATAGCGCAGGACCGGAACGGCTGCCGCGAGGAACGAGAAGCCCGGCAGAAACCGCCCGAACGAGAGCACCGCGCCTCCGAGCGCGAGAAGCACCGCGGCTCGCCCGCGCCTGTCGCGCCATGCGGACATCGCGAAGAGGAGGGGGACCAGCCCGAGCGCGAGATCCTCGAAGTAGGCGCTCCCCGCGTCGAACGTGCCCGCGCCCCAGTCGAAGGCCGCGTCGCCTTGAGGATCGCCGGTGAGGCGCGGCTCGAGGAGCGTGAGAACCCGCGACGGCCTCACGGACCGGAAAAGAGCTCCGTGCTCGGGCCGCATCTCGCCCCTAGCGGAGCGGGAAAGCTCGAGGGCCGCCGGACAGATCTGGACCGCCGCGAGGCCCGCGCCGAGGCCGAGGGCGAGAAGGGCGCCGGCCATCGCGCGCCCTCGCGCCTGCGCCGCGCCGACCACCGCGACCGCGAAGAAGGCCGCCGCGCCCATCAGTGTGACGGCCGGTTCTCCGCCGAGAGCCGAGAGGCCGAAGGCGAGCGCCGCAAAAGCACCCGCGCGGCCACGGGAAGCCGCGTCGGGAGAGGCGAGACGCGGAGCCTCGGCGAGCGCGAAGGCGAGCGGCAGGACAGCCGCGGACGTCGTCGCGTAGACCGGAAGCGACTGGAACACGCCGGAAAAGAGCAGCACGAGCGTCCCCGCGGCGCAGGCCTGGGGCGAGAGCCCGAGACGCCGCAGGGAGAGGAAGAAGACGGCGAGGACGAGGAAGACGCTCACGAGAGCGAGAGCCGTCGGCGAGAGCACGAGAAGGAGCGGCGAGAGCGGCCAGAAGACGGCCGCGTTCGGATCGGCCGCGAAGGGCCTTCCCGCCGACATCCACTCGTTCCAGACGGGCATCTCGCCCGACCCGAAGAGCCGCGCCAGGACGAGCCTCCACGGGACGAAGAAGAAGCCCGCGTCCCGCCGATAAAGCGTGCCGCCGCCGAGAAAGGGAGCGAAGCGGATCGCGGCGGCAAGAAACACGGCCGCGAGGGCCCATGCGAAGGAACTCGCGCGAGGGAGAGGGGGGTCCTCCGGTGCGCGCGTCACGTCACTCAGGGCTTCCGTGCGAGGACCA
>JAMQPJ010000615.1 GCA_023717585.1 Thermoanaerobaculia bacterium | reverse complement strand
CCCGTACTGCCCATCTCGTATGCCGACGCTCTTCCGTTTCTCAGAGCTCTCGAAGGACCGGTCGCCCCCGAAGCCTGGCGCGGGGCGCTGCCGATCACGTACCACATCGGCCCCGGGCCCGCGCGTGCGCATCTCAAGCTGGAGTTCGACTGGCGGATGGAGCCGGTGCGGGACGTCCTCGCCGTCCTGACGGGCAGTGAGCGGCCTGACGAGTGGATCGTCCGCGGCAACCACCACGACGCGTGGGTGAACGGGGCGTACGACCCGCTGTCGGGGCTGGTGGCCGAGCTGTCGGAGGCCAAGGCGCTCTCCGCCCTCGTGAAGAGCGGATGGAAACCGAAGCGCACGATCGTCTACGCGGCGTGGGACGGCGAGGAGCTGGGCCTCATGGGCTCGACGGAATGGGTCGAGACCCACGCGGCCGAGCTCTCGCAAAAGGCGGTCGCCTACGTCAATACCGACGGAAACGGGCGCGGCTTTCTGGCGGCGGGAGGCTCGCACGCGCTCGAGAGGCTCGTGGACGAGGTCGCGCGGGACGTCGGGGATCCGGAGAAGAAGGTCAGCGTGTACGAGCGCCAGCGCGCGCGGCGCCTTCTCGAGGGAACGCCCGAGTCGCGAAAGGAAGCCCGCGAGTCGGCGGGTCTGCGGCTCGATGCGCTCGGGTCCGGCTCGGACTGGTCGGCGTTTCTCCAGCACTCCGGCATCGCGTCGCTCCACCTGGGATACGGCGGAGAGTCGGACGGCGGCTCGTACCACTCGATCTACGACTCGTTCGACCACTTCACGCGTTTCGGAGATCCGGACTTCGCGTATGGCGTGACGCTCGCGAAGACCGCCGGGCGCGTCGTGCTGCGCCTCGCGAACGCGCGCGTCCTGCCGTTCGCCTTCGAGCCGCTCGCGGAAACCGTCGGGCGCTACGTCAAGGAGGTCGCGACGCTGGCGGACGAGCTCCGCGAGAAGACCGAGGAGGAGAACCGGCTCCTCGCCGAGAAACAGTACGACCTTCTGGCCGACCCCAGGGAGACGTTTCACGCCCCGAAGCCGAAGGCCGCGGTGCCGTTTCTGAACTTCGCGCCCCTTCAGAACGCGGCGGTGGTCCTCAAGAAAAGCTCCGCCGCGCATGCGAAGGCCGGGAAGGAACGCAAGGCGCCCCTCGCCCCGGAGGCGCAGAAGGCGCTCGACGAGCTCCTTTACACGTCCGAGCGCACGTTCCTCCGGAAGGAGGGCCTCCCGCTCCGGCCCTGGTACGTCCACCAGCTCTACGCGCCGGGCTATTACACGGGCTACAGCGTCAAGACGCTTCCGGGCGTCCGCGAAGCCATCGAGGAGCGCCGCTACGACGAGGCGCAGGCGCAGATCCGGGCGGCCGCGGAAGCGATCCTCGCCTGCGCCGCGCAGATCGACCGCGCGACGCGTCTGATCGCCGCGCGCTAGCGTTTCGTGGAGGCGGCACGGCGGACCCTGGAGACGCCGCGAAAGACGAGCGACGTGTCTCGCGCGTAGAGGACGGGAACCGCCCAGTCCATCGGCTCGGCTCCCTTCGCGTAGGACACGGCGACGCGCGCTTCCCGCGCGGCCGCGCCCAGGGTGTGCCCCTTCGCGAGTCCCCAGTAGAGGTGGCGGGCGAACGCCGTCGCGGATGAATCGAGGACCTTGTACTGGTTCGCGAGAACGGCCGGCACGCCGCCCGCGAGGAGAGCCGGCGCGACGCCGCGCAGGAAGTCCGTGCGGCCGCCGCGGCCCGTCTCGCACGCGTTCAGGAACACGAGCTTCAGGCCGCGCCCCGAGAGGAGGCGCAGAACGCGATCCGTGTCCACGGCCAGCCCGCGTCCGCGCGCGTCCAGGAGGAACAGGCTGCCGGACTTCTCCTTGTCGTCGAAGGCGCCGTGCCCCACGAAGTGAAGGACGTCCACGCCGCCGCCCGAGAGTCTCTTGTGCAGGCCCGCTGGCGTCGCGGAGGCGAGCACCTCGAGTTTGACGTGCTCGGCACGGACGAGCGGCGCGAGGGCCGCGCGGATCGCGGCGGTCTCCCGGCGCCCGGCCACGGGAGCGGCGTCCCTGGGCTCGGCGAGCGCGACGAGGACGTGCAGCGGGCCGCGGCCGGGGGCGCCCGACGCCGCCGCCGCGGGCGGCGCTCCGAAGACGTTCCTCACGAGGATCGCGTCGTCGGCGAGGAAGCGGCGGCGTGAAGCGTCCCAGGCGAGCTCCCATGGCTTGTCGGCGATCCAGTCGATCCCCGGGGTGAAGACGAGCTCGAGCGGCCCCTTCGTTCCCGCGCGCGCCTCGTCCCACCGGCGCCGGACGGTGCCCGGAAAAAGCGCCTGGAAGAGCACGCCCCCGTACTCGTGGAGCTCCTTCGCGGTGGGAAGGGGACGAGTCCCGCCGCCCTCCAGGGCCGCGAGAACCCTCTCGTGCATCTGAATGATGCGGCGCATCCGCTCGCCGGCGGCACCGCCCTTCGTCTCGAAGGGCTCGACGACGCGC
>JAMQPJ010000553.1 GCA_023717585.1 Thermoanaerobaculia bacterium | reverse complement strand
ACGCCGGAGGTCTCCTTGTCGAGCCGGTGGACGAGCGCGAGCTCCGCGCCGAAACGCTCGCGCAGCGCGCCGAGGAGGCCGCCGGAACCGTATACCGCGATTCCAGGCCGCTTGTCGATGGCGAGATACGCGTCGGCCCCGAGCGGGGACGGGAGGATCGTCACGCGGCCTTGCGGAAACGCAGCGCCGAGAGGATGACGGCGAGGCTGCCCGCGATGTTCGCGGCCATGCCGATCACGATGGGCGTCTGGCGGAACCGGATGCCGTAGAGGAGATAGATCACCTGCCCGCCGAGAAACATCGCGTAGGTCAGGACGGAGACGTCCTCGGAGCTCTTCCGCCGCCAGATGCGGGCCGCCTGCGGCACGTAGGCCGCGCCGGTGGCGATCCCCACCACGGACACGGCCCACGCGAGGAAGGAGTCGAAAGCTCCCGGGTTCCCGATGGCTCTACCTGCGGTTTCCGAAGAGCCTGAGCATCATCAGGAAGAGGTTGATGAAGTCGAGATAGAGGGCGAGCGCGCCCGAGATCGCGCCGCGCTTGCCTTCCTCGGAGCCTCCATCCACCGCGAGCGCCATCACCTTGAGCTTGCGCGTGTCGTAGGCCGTGAGGCCGACGAAGACGATGACGCCCACGCAGCTCACGACGAAGCCGAGCATGTCGGACTTCATGAAGAGGTTCACGACGGAGGCGATGATCACGCCGATGAGGCCCATGAAGGCGAAGGAGCCGAGGCCGTCGAGCGTCCGGTGCGTCGTGAGGCCGTAGACGCTCATCGCGGCGAACGTGCCCGCCGCGACGAGGAACGTCGAGGCGATCGAGCCCGCCGTGAACGCGAAGAAGATGCTCGCGAGCGTGACGCCGTTCAGGGCGGAGTAGAGCAGGAAGACGGCCGAAGCCGCGGCGGACGAGAGCTTTCCGACCATGCCGGACAGCCAGACGACGAGCCCGAGCTCCGCGAACAGGAGGCCGTAGAACACGAGGCGGTTTCCGTAGACCGCCCGGAGGACGGTCTCGTTCGAGACGGTGAAGAGCGCCGCGCCCGCCGTGAGGAGAAGGCCGGTCGCCATCCAGCCGTAGACGCGGGCGAGGAAGCCGGGCACCGCGATCGACGCCGAAGGGCTGATCGGACGGGGGGAATCGAAGGGCCGCGGGGGAAGCTCGGTGGGCATGGAATCCTCCTTCGGGACTCCGCAGCATAACGCGCCCGCGCTAAGATTCATTCCCCATGAAACGAATCGTAACCGCCCTCCTGCTCCTCCTTCCGATCACCCTCCTCGCCGCCGCCGGCAAGTTCGGCGCGCCGCTCGGGGACTCGCCGAAGGTCGCCCTCGCCGATCTCGTGAAGGACCCCGCCGCATGGTCCGGCAAGACCGTGAAGATCGAAGGCGTGGTCTCGGCCGTCTGCCAGGGATCCGGCTGCTGGATGACGCTCAAGTCCGGCGACCAGTCCGTCCGCGTCACGTTCAAGAACTACGGCTTCTTCGTCCCCATCGACTCCGCGGGCGCCACGGCCGTCATGGAGGGCGTCTTCAACGTGAAGACGATCTCCGAGGCGACCGCGAAGCACTACGCCGAGGAGACCAAGGGCGGCAAACCCGACGCCATCAAGGGCGACCAGAAGGAGCTGAGCCTCGTCGCGTCGGGCGTCGAGCTCGCGCGGCCTGGGCGGTAGGCGTTCGACCTTTCAAGTCCGGCGAGCCACACCGATCACAGAAGGAGATCGCAGATGACGAGGTTTCTGATTGAAGTCTCGCACGAAGCGAACATCGTCGCATGTGCTCGGGCTGTCGAGGTCTTCCTCAAGTCCGGGTCCCATTTCCTTACACATGCGGATTGGGGATGCAGGGACGGGGAACACAAGGCATGGATCGTGGTGGAGGTCGACAGCAAGGATGTGGCCCGGGGCATCCTGCCGCCCGCATTCCGGTCCCAGGCGAAGATCGTTCAGCTCAACGCGTTCTCGATGAAGGAGATCGACGACATCCTCCGTCAACACAACCCCTAGCTGCTCGCACTCAGGCTTTCGATCGGAGGTACACGTGAGCGCGCGACGCACTCAAAACGCGGACTTCACGTGCGTGATCACCGACACTCGTTTTCACGAGACGTACAGCGCGGAGGTGCGGATCGCCAAGAAACGCCCGATTCGAACCTCCCTTCAAGCGGGCCGCATCGACCTGGCCGACATTTACGTCACGCCCGTATCCGGTCAACTCGAGGATGTTCACAATCACTTCGTCCTATACGACTCCACCGGGCGTGGTCTCTACATCGTCCGGGATCGCTACGACAGGGAGATCCGTCGCGTCGAGTGTTCGACGTGGGACCTGGGGCAGTCGTTCGCTCTTCAGGTCCTGGAACACCTCAAGCAGTTCTCATGAATCTCCCGCGCGATCTCGATGACGTTGGCTAGAAGAACCATCCTCTTCATCGCCGCTGTCGTCCTCGTCCTCCTTCTGGGGGTGTCGGGTCTTCGCCCTCACGACCGGCTCACGTGGGTGCTCGAGGTGTTTCCGATCGTCGTCGCGCTTCCGATTCTCGTCCTCACGTATCGCCGCTTTCCGCTGACGACTCTGCTCTACGCGCTCATCTTCGTTCATGCCGTCGTTCTCATGGTCGGCGGTCACTACACCTACGCTCGCGTTCCGGTCGGTTTCGCAATCGCCAAGGCCTTCTCTCTGCACCGGAATCCCTACGACAAGATCGGCCACTTCGCTCAGGGTTTCGTCCCGGCGATAGCGGCACGAGAGCTTCTCGTTCGCGGGCGCTACATCAGAACTCGCGGGATGCTCGCGTTCGTGGTGATCTCGATTGTCCTCGCCATCAGCGCCTCGTACGAGCTCTTCGAGTGGGCGTCGGCGATGGCGCTTGGCCAGGGTGCAAATGAGTTTCTCGGCACGCAGGGAGATCCGTGGGACACGCAGTCCGACATGTTCTTTGCCCTCCTCGGCGGTGGCGCCGCTCTCATCGGCCTCGCGGGCTACCACGACCGGCAAATCAGCCGTCTTCAAGGCGAGCGCGGCGGGGTCTGACGATGGCCCTGGCTAGAACCGGAACGCGATCTCCCCGAGGAGCCGCCGCGGGGGCGCGACGTAGAACTGGCTGTCGCCGATCTCGCTGTCGGAGGTGTAGTGGCGGTCGTCGCCGAGGTTGCGGCCGACGAGCGACACGCGCCCCCACTTGAACTCCCACGACGCTCCGGCGTCCCACTCGTAGTAGGAATCCGTGTAAAAGGTGTTCCGCCGCGTGAGGGGCCGGATGTTCTGGTGACGCACGGCGCCAAAGAAGCCGAGACCCGTCTTCGGGGCGTACGAGAGGCGGGCATTCCAGAGGTCGCGCGGCACGAGCTCCAGCCGCTTGCCGTCCACGACGACGAGCTCGCCGTCGGGTGTCAGAAAGGAGAAGCTCACGTACGTGGCGTCGTGGTGGCCGTACCCCGCCGCCAGCGACCAGCCTTCGAACCCGGGCAGCGCCCATACGAGCTCGGCGTCCATGCCCTGGAATCGCTCCTC
>JAMQPJ010000543.1 GCA_023717585.1 Thermoanaerobaculia bacterium | reverse complement strand
CAGGAGCGCCTGCCCCTTTCGCGCGAACGCGCGGGCCGATACGGGTGTGAAGGACCGGAAGATCGTGATGTCGGCGCCCGCGATGAACGCCTTTTCGCCCGCGCCGGTCAGGATCACGCCGCCGACGGCGTCGTCGCTCCGCGCGCTCTCAAAGGCGGCGGCAAGCCCCTCCATCACCTCCGGGTTGAGTGCGTTGAGCTTGTCGGGCCGGTTGATCGTGACCGTGAGGATGCGATCCGAGATCTCGCTGAGAACGACGGACATCGTGGGCACCTCTTTCAGGCGAACGGGTTTTCGTCCGCGGTGGGCCCGTATATGGGCGGCAGCGGCACGTCGAGGAGACGCAGGTAGACCGAAAGCTGCCCGCGGTGGTGAATGACGTGGTTCAGGATGAAGTTCCTCACGACCGCGATCCGCGGCATCGTGAAGAGCGTCTTCGGGCCGAACGAGAGGCGCCAGGCGCCCATCGCCCTCGCGTCGTCGAGCTGCGCGAGGGCCGCCTTGGCCTCGACGACGACCTTGTCGAAGCGCTCGACGATCCCCGACGCTCGCTCGGGAACGCTGCGCGCCGGATCGAGCGGCGCAGCCGCGGCGTCGAAGCCGTCGCCGAGAAGGGCCTTCGCGAACTCGGGGAGCGTCGCAACGTGCATCGCGAGCCGACCCAGCGTGGAGGACTTCGGGTGCGGCGCCCAGTCGAGCTTGCCGTCCGGCACACGCTCGAGCAGCTTGCGGGTCGTCGCGCACTCCCGGTCGAGCTCCATGATGAAGGGATCGATCATGCGCATGGATTCACCTCTGGCTTCCTCTTGCACCGCGGCGGCGCGACCCGCCGAAAGTCATCAGCGTCGCCGGTCCCCGCGCTCGTCATATTCATAGAATCCTCTCCCCGTCTTCCTTCCGAAACGTCCCGCAATCACCATCCGCTTCAGGAGGGGCGGCGGCGCGAAGCGCGCCTCGCGGTACTCCGCGAACATGATCTCCGCGATGGCGTACACGGTGTCGAGCCCGACGTAGTCGAGGAGCTCGAACGGGCCCATGGGATGCGCGCAGCCCAGCTTCATGCCTGTGTCGATGTCCTCGAGCGAGCCCACGCCCTGTTCGTGGGCACGGATCGCGTCGAGAAGAAACGGCACGAGCAGCCGGTTCACCACGAATCCCGAGTTGTCGCGGGCCGCGATGGGCTCCTTGCCGAGCGAGCGGGCGAAGGCCGTCACGCGCGCCACGGTCTCCTCGGACGTCCCGATCGCCCGCACGACCTCCACGAGCTTCATGACGGGGACCGGGTTGAAGAAGTGCAGGCCGGCGAAGCGGTCCGGCCGCGCCGTGGCTGCCGCCATCTCGGCGATCGCGAGCGACGACGTGTTCGAGCAGAAGATCGCGTGCGGCGCACACGATTTGTCGAGCGCTTCGAAGACCTCGCACTTGGCGGAGAGGCTCTCGACGATCGCTTCGATGACGAGATCCGAAGAGAAGATTTCTGCGAATGAAGAAGAAAACCGCAAGCGTTTGCGAATCGCTTCGCCGTCTGCGGCCGTCAGCTTGCCACGCTCGATTGCCTTGGAAAGTGAATTCTCAATGCGGCGGCGGCCCCCGTCGAGCGCCTTCTCGTCGACCTCGCGGACGAACGTCTCGTAGCCGGCCTTCGCGCACACCTCGGCGATTCCGGATCCCATGAGTCCCGCTCCAAGAACTCCAACTCTTCGGATTTCAGACATGCATCGAATCTCCCTCGGCGCGCGAACCGCCCGCGGCAGCCGTCTTGACCATTCGAAGAACTCTTCTTTCCCTCTTAACCATTCTAAGAATCCTCCGTGCTCCTCGAACGGTCGGTGGCGGTCATGTCCGCGAACAGGCCGTTGTAATCGGCCATCGGCGTGCGGACTCCCTCGGCGAGAACGATGGAAGGTGAGTCCATGGGGCCTCCGGGCGGGCGCGAGTCGAACGCCCGCCGAGCGCACGTCGATCTTACCTGCCCGGCCCGCCCGCGACCGGATCACGGCCCGCGCTGCGAATCACCGCACGCGGTTCTGGACGAGGGGCAGCGTTGCTTCGATGTAGAGACCCTGGTATTTGGAGGACCGGATCTCGACACGAACGGAGCCGTCCGCAAGCGCTCTCGACATGAACCGGCTCGCGCCGTCAAACCCCGCGTCCGACCAGTTGTTC
>JAMQPJ010000541.1 GCA_023717585.1 Thermoanaerobaculia bacterium | reverse complement strand
TCCGGTGGCGCTCGCGACGCTCTTCGCGGGATTCCTCCTTCTGACGACTCGGCGCAAGGCCATCTCGCAGGTCACGGGATACCTCATTCTCGAGAACGGGATCTTCGTCTTCGCGCAGCTCCTCCACGAGGCGATGCCGACTCTCGTGGAGGTGGGCGTCCTCCTCGACCTCCTGGTCGGGATCTTCGTCATGGGAATCGTCATGAACCGCATTCAGCGGGAGTTCGACTCGCTCGACACGGAGCTTCTCTCGGAGCTGAGGGACTGATCCGATGCTGCTGCTCGGGCTGATCCTCCTGCCCCTCCTCGCGGCCCTCGTGGCCGCCCTGACGCCCTCGGCGCGGGCGCGGCCGCTGATCGTCGCCGGGACCGCCCTGCTTCATCTCGCGGGCGCGCTCTCCGTTCGCTCGGGCGACGCGATCCTCGGAGGCTGGTTCCTCGCCGACCCGCTCGGACGCCTGATCCTCCTCGTCGTCTCCGTGCTCTTCTCCCTCTGCGCGCTCTACGGCGTCGAATACCTGCGGGTCCGGAAGGAGCGGCCGAACCTCGTGTTCTGCGTCTGCCTCCTGACGTTCCTGTCGATGACGACCGCGATCACCGTGGCGCAGCACCTCGCGGTCGTGTGGGTCGCCGTCGAGGGAGCGACGCTCTCGACGGCCGTCCTCATCTACTTCAACCAGAACGCCCGCTCGCTCGAGGCGGCCTGGAAGTACCTCATGATCGGATCTGTCGGTATCGCGCTCGCGCTTCTCGGCTCGCTCTTCGTGGCGTACGCCGCGCTCCACGGCGCCTCGGGGGACGAGAGTCTCCTCTTCGGATCCCTGCTCGAGCACGGGAGCGGGTTGTCCCGGCCCTGGCTCCGGGCCGGCTTCGTCCTTCTCGTCGTCGGCTACGGCACGAAGATGGGGCTCGCGCCGATGCACACCTGGAAGCCGGACGCCTACGGCGAGGCCCCCGGGATCATCGGGGCCCTTCTCGCCGGCGGGATGACGAACTGCGCGTTTCTCGCGCTCCTGAGGGTCTACCGGGTGATGCAGGCGGCCGGTGAGGGGGCCTTCGCGCGCGAGCTCTTCCTCGGTTTCGGGCTGGTCTCGATGGCCGTCGCGGCGGTGTTCATGTCCGGGCAGCGCGACTTCAAGCGGATGCTCGCGTACTCGAGCGTCGAGCACATGGGAATCCTCGTCATCGGCATCGGTGTCGGCGGCATCGCGCTCGCCGGCGCGCTCCTGCACGTCATCAACAACGCCCTGACGAAGGTCGTCCTCTTCCTCTCCGCCGGCAACATCCACCGCGCTTACGGAAGCAAGACGATCGACAAGGTGAGCGGCGCTCTTCGCCGCGTCCCGCTGTCCGGCGCGCTCTTTCTCGCGGGCTTCTTCGCGATCACCGGCTCGCCGCCGTTCGGGCCGTTCATCAGCGAGCTCACGATCCTCTCGGGCGCCATGGCGGGACGCCATTTCGTCGTGGCGGCCCTCTTCCTGACCTTCCTCGTCGTCATCTTCTTCGGCATGGGTGCGACGGTTCTCGCGGTGGTCCAGGGGCCGGTTTCCCCGGCGGGCGGGACGACCGACTTTCGCGACAGCTTCTGGAAGACCGCGCCGATGCTGGCCGCTCTCGTGATGGTCGTGATCATGGGCGTGTGGATTCCCGGAGTGGTCTACGACCTCGTCCTCGAGGCCGCGAAGACCCTGGAGGGCGCGTCGTGACCGCGGGCGGCACGATCCGGAACGGGCGCGCCCTCGCGTGGAAGGACGTGCCCTCTCTCGCGCCCTCCCAGTTTCACGGCGGGCTCGTCAACAGCGTGCGCGACAGGGGAAGGCGTGTCGCGTCGTATTTCGGCATGGCCAGAGATCCGGCGAACGGGCTCGCGAGGGAGGGCATCTCCCTCGTCGCCGTACTCGC
>JAMQPJ010000509.1 GCA_023717585.1 Thermoanaerobaculia bacterium | reverse complement strand
GGTCCATGGCGCTCCTCGACCTCTACGAGGGGCATTACCGCGACGCGGCTCCACGCCTCAGGGAAGCCGTGCTTCTGAACGAGGCGGCGCGAAACGTCCTGAGCGCCTCGCGCGACCGGCTGTTCCTCGCCATCCTTCTCGAGGGCCAGGGAGACCGCACCGGGCACCTCGCCGAGCTGGAGCGCGCCCGCGCGATGCAGCAAGGGCTCGACGTGGGGATCTCGTGGCCGGCCCGGCTCGGGTCTTCCTTCGCGCGAGCCGGGGCGCTGCCGACCGCGGAGCGCCTCCGGGACGCCGTCGCGAAGGGCGCGCGTCCTGCGAGTGCTCAGGACATGAGTGACCTGCACCGGCTGGAGGGCGAGATCGAGCTCGCGCGCGGCCGGCCGGCGGCCGCCGTCGAAAAGCTCCGGCTCGCGGACCGCGAATTCCGAACCGGCCAGACCCTGGAAAGCCTGGCCTACGCGGCGTGGGCGGCGAAAGACTTCCCGGAGGCCGTGACGACGTACGAGACGCTCCTCGCGACGGACTCCTTCGGCTGGGAGGCGCAGCAGCCCTGGGTCACGGCGTTCTATTACCTCGCGCTCGCCTATCGGGCGTCGGGCCAGATCGACAAGGCGCGCGGCGCCGCCGACAGGCTTCTGGGGCTCTGGAAGGGCGCGGATCCGGACCTCGTCATGCTGCGCAAGACGCGCGACCTGCGGCGCGAGCTCGACCGCTGATCAGCGCGTCGGCCGGATCGCGAGCGCGCCCGCCAGCGCGAGCGCGACTCCGAGCGCGAGGATGCCGGCCCGCGAGAGGAGTGGAACGGGAAACGGGGGCTCCACGGTGCCCGCCCGGCCGACGTAGACGTCGTCGAAGTCCGCAATGGGACTCTGGCTTGTCGATATCCCGAAAAGGACGAAATCAAGTGCGGCGCTTGCCGCGCCGGGCGGCGCCGTGGCGCCGATTCCCCGGCATTGCGTCCACCAGTCCGGCACCAAGCCGCTTGCACCCGTGCTGGCTGCGGCAGGAGGCGGCGGAGAAACCGGGGTGCCGCAGGCGCCATCGCTGAAGAAGCTCAGCCAGAAGACCGCGGACGAGCCCTGGCTCGACCTGAACCGCACGGCGCCGCCGAACGAGTAAACGACGCCCGCCTGGACGGGCACGCACGTGCGCGCGGAATAGGATATGGGCCCGAAGCTGCCGCCCGTGAGCACCGCAAAGCCGGGGGCACCGTCGATGCCCAGGCCCGGATCGCGGAAAAGCGTGGTCGTGATCCCGGGGGTAACCTGAGGAGACCACGCCGAGATCCCGGAGGCAAAGTGCGGATCGGAAATGAGGTTCTGCGCCTGCGCAGGGACCGCGGCGAGGACGAAGCCCGCGACGAAAGTGAGGCGCGAAATCGAGGAGGGCCGGCGGCTCATTCCTGCAAACTATGTCCACCGCCTGCCGGGATACGATGAGGCAGATGGCTCACCAGGTGGCTTTCGTAGCAGTGTCGCGCGCCGGGCCGCCCCCGGTGCGAGCGCCTTCTGCCAGGGACGGTCCGCAGGGCACCGGGCTTGCTTGTTCACGTGCATGAAGAGAAGTTCCGCGGTCGGTCTGGTAGCTGCCTGTCTCGCCAACGCCGTCATCGGGAGCGCCGCCCCACAGGGCACGGAGCCGGACAGGTCGCGCCCGTTCCGGGCCCGGGCCGAGATCACCCTGCGAAGTGTGCGCGTGGTGCTCACGACGCGCGACGGAAAGCCGCTTTCGAAGCCGCCCTCCCCGAATGACATCGAGGTTCTCGAGGACGGGAAGAAGGCCGAGGTTTTCGACGTCGAACGGCTCTTTTCGAAATCGGCGGCTCCTGCGGGAGCCACGACGGCTCCTGCGGCCGCAGAGGCGACAGCGGCGGCGAAGCCACGGACCGTCCGCCAGGTCGTCTACGTCGAGACGACGTTCCTGTCCACGCCCGCCGTGAAGGAAACCGCGCGGGCGCTCGACGGGCTTGCACCGAAGCTCGTCGCCAACGGACCGCTGGAGATCGTCGTGGCCGATCCCGAGCCTAGAGTCTTCCTCGCCGCCACACGGGACGTCGCGAAGATCCGGGCGGCCCTGAAGACGATGGGCTCTTCGGTGCCCGGGCGCGACTGGCTGGCCTCGCAGCGCATCGAGGATGCAAAAAAGGCGATGGACGTGACGTTCTCCGGGGCGAGGCGGGACGAGGGGGAGAGCCTCGACAGCGTGACAAGCGCCAAGGGCGCGGCGGCTCGGACGAGACAGATGCAGGAGCGAATCGTCGCCCGGAACGTGCTCGACCGGATCACCCGATGGGCCAGCCGCGAGGAGGCGGAGCCGGGCGGCCTGTTCGTCTTCGTCACCGACGGGTTCGAGCTCGATCCTTCCCGCTTCACGGAGAAGCTGGCTGCGGACTCGAACGTGGCTTCACCCGGCGTGATCGGTTTCGAGGGGACGCTCCACGCCGAGGTGGCGGGCGCCAGCGCGCTCCTCGGCAGCCTCGGATTCGCCGTGTTTCCGCTCACTCTCGGCCCCGAGCGCTTCCTCGGAACGGCGGAGATCCCTGCGCGGTCGCCGATAGACGTCGGGATCACGAGCACCGGAACGATCATCGGGCCGGCCGTGACACAGAGGGAGGAGCCTCTCCTTCAGGTCGCGGCCGCCACGGGCGGCGAGGTCTCGACCACGGCGGACCACCTGTCGGGGTCGCTCGACCGTCTGTCGGAGTCGTACATCGTGACCTTTCAGGCGGCCCGCCCGTCGGACGGAAAGGTCCACTCTCTCGTCGTCCGATCGACGCGCGACGACGTGAGCGTGCGCGCCCCGAGCTCGATCGCGGGCGGGACGCCCGATTCCGTCGCCCGGGCGCTCGTGCTGGGCCTTCTGAAGGGAGACGCGGGCCCGAGCGCGCTGGGTGTGGAGGCCGCCACCGACCCGATCGCGGCCGGAAAGACGACGCTGCGGCTGAAGATCCAGCTCGGCCCGGCGCCGGAACTCCTGCGGGCGGTCGGTGACGGACGCCTCCGGGTGAGCATTGCCGTCGCGCACGGAAAGGACGCCCCGTTCGTGAATCACAGCGAGATGCCGCTGGTCCGCTCGGGGGAGGGCACTCTCTATCTCTACGACGCGCCCCTGACCGGCCTCTTCGCGGGCGACCGCCTTGCCATACTGGCGGAGGAGCTGGAGACGGGCATGGCCGGAGGCGCGACGCTCACCCTCGGTGCCGCGAAGGCGCCCTGATGGAGATCTGAATGCAGATCCTCACCTATCCGTTCGGCGTGCTCGTCGGCACGCTCACCATCGCCGTCGACCTGGGCAGTACACCGCCGCCGGCGGAGCTCCGCTTCGACGGCCGCATGGTTTGCGCGCTGGCCCAGAAGCTGTCGTCCTGCGAGGTCGACCTGGGTCCGGCGCCGCGCATCCACGTGGTCGAAGCGGTCCGGCTGGACCCGAGCGGAAGGGTCGTGGAGCGCTCGGCGCGAAACATCAACGTCCCCGGGACCGCCGCCGCCGAGGGCCGCCTGCTCCCCGAGTGCTCGGCAGAGAAGAAGACGTGCGTCGTCCGGTTCGGCTGGCTTCACCCTCAGAAGAAGCCCCTCGTTTCCGCCAAGCTCTCCGTCGACGGCGCCGAGAAGGAGATTCCCCGCGACGGGCGGGTCGTGGTGCCGTACGACCCGGTCCGTGGTCACGTCCTCTCGGTCGAGCTCGATTTCGGCGGAGACGACCGCACCGTCTTCTCGGAGGTCGTGGGGCTCACGCTGCGGGCCGAAACCTCGACCGCGCTTCGCGCCACGCCGGTCTCGTTCGACGGCGAGCCGCAAGAGCTCGAGAAACGTCTCCGCTCGCGCGGGCTCACGATTCAGACAGTGGAGCGGGGCGACGCGGAGGTGACGTTCGTCGTGGAGATGACGGCGCTCGGCGCGCTCTCGTCCGTCGCATCTCGGAAGACTCTCTTTCTCACCCAGCGCCTGGCCACGCCCAGCATCATCACCGTCGTTCCGGCGAACGCGCCCGACGGCTCCGTGTTTCCGAGGTACGCCACGCTCAGCGTGCCGGACAGCTCGACTCGCGAAGCGCGCCCGATGATCGACAGCAGCATGGGCCGGCGAAGGGGCGGCGGGGACACCGCCCCCGACATGCCGGACTGGATGCTGAACCTCCTCGCGCGGCTTCGAGGGCACCTGAGCAAGTCGCCTCGCGCGTCCGACGCCGTGGCCGCGGCGGGGTTCTCGCTCGGCGCCTCGCCGCGCCGCCGCGCGCTCGTGCTCGTCCTCGGCGACCAGGCCGACGAGAGCCGTTTCACACCCGAGGCGGTACGCGCCTACCTGAAAGAGATCGCCGTCCCCCTCGTCGTCCTCCGGATGGACGCTCCACGGCCCGCCTGGCCGGAAGCCGTGCCGGTGAAGAACGTGGGCGAGCTCGCCCGCGCGTTCTCCGACGTGCGAACGTTGCTCGCGGGACAGGCCGTCGTGTGGGCACCGCCGGAGACGTCCCCGGCCGATCTCCTCGCGCCCTGACCGCCGCTCGTCACGGGCGCAGGCGCCGGCGAAGGCAGACTATTTCTTCCTCATCTGCTGCATGAACTCCGGCTCGCTGGTTGGAGGAACGATGTTCTTCATCCGCAGGTAGGTGATGAGGTTGCCGTAGTGCTCGATGGTGTGGACGTTGTTGGTGGCCAGCGCGCCCATCTTCGGCGTGTCGCCTCCATGGAGATTCACCATTTGAACAGCGGACGCGTCGGTCATGCTGTCGTAGGCCTTGTCGCAGTAGGCGAAGGCGTCTTTCAATGCGGCGACGAGATCGGCTTTCGACGTTTTGGTCTGCTCGATCTTCAGGGCGGGATTCGTCTCGCCGCGAACGATGGAACAGAAGATGTACTGTGCGTCGGCCACGTGTCCCACGACCTGGCCGAAGCTGCGGACCGTATCCGTGGGCTTGAAGCCGTAATTCTCCTCGGGCATCTTTTCGGCCGAGCGGAGCAGGATCGCCTTCACCCCTCCGTAGATCATCTTGTTGTGTGCGCTGAGGGGATTATCCGGCGGCGCGGCGGCGGCTTTCGGCGGGTTCTCCGGTGCCGGGGCGACAGTGTGTTTCGATGGCTTGTCCTGGGCCAGGGCTCCCGCGCCCGGCGCCAGAAGGCAGATCAGGAGCGCTCCAGAGAGTGTTTGCAGATGAGTGGGCAGAAGCGTTCGCATGTGTTCTCCTTTTCACTTTGACTCGTTGATTACGATGATCACTTTCGCTCGCGCGTGTCCTGTTTCCAGGTACCGGATGGCCTCGGGGACCTGGCTCAGCGTGTGAGTCCTGTCGATGGCCGGCGTGACCTTTCCCGATTGAACGAGATCGCCCAGGATGCCGAGGTCGTCTTTGTCCATTCTCGCCATGAACATGCCGATGTCCTGGCTGACGAACCACGAGGTGACCTTCGCCCGAAGCGCGCGATCGAGCGGGGCGAACCACCGGCCCTTCGGCCCGCTGACCATGACGTATCGCCCCTTGGGGGTCAGCGCGCGCCGGCACGCCGGCAGCGGATGGTTCCCGACGTTGTCGAGGATCACGTCGTAGCGCTCTCCGGCCCTGGTGAAATCCTCCCTCGTGTAATCGACGACCCGGTCGGCGCCGAGGGACCGGACCATTTCGACGTTTCTCGTACTGCATACGCCCGTCACATGCGCGCCGAGTGTCTTGGCGATCTGCACGGCGAACGTCCCCACGCCGCCAGAGGCGCCGTTGATCAGGACCGTCTGCCCCGGCTGGACCTTTCCCCTGTCGCGGAGGCCTTGCAGTGCGGTGACTCCCGCGATGGGGATGGAAGCCGCCTGCTCGAAGGTGAGATTGACCGGCTTGATGACCAGCCGGCTCTCGGAAGCACACGCGTACTCCGCGAAGGCGCCATTCGCCGCGCCGAAGACCTCGTCGCCCGGTTTGAAGCGGGTCACGTTCCTTCCGACGGCTTCCACGCGGCCCGCCGCGTCCGCGCCGAGCCGTGTGTCCTTTGGTTTGCGCAGGCCCATTCCCATGGCGCGACCGATGTATGGCGTGCCTCTCATGAAATGCCAGTCGAACGGGTTGATCGAAGCCGCCCGCACCCGGATCAGGACCTGGTCGTCATTCGGGACAGGCTTTGCGATGTCCGCCAGCCTGAGGACGTCGGGCGGTCCATAGTCGCAATAGACGATGGCTTTCATCAGATCGGTTCCCGATCGCGGCGCAGCCGCACCGCGGCGCCGAGGAACGCCGCGGTGAACGCCAGTCCGATCCACAGGCCGGGCGTGCTCAGGAATCGTGCAGGATCGAGTTGCGACAGCTGATCGATGACCTCGATGCCACCGCGCCGCGGCTCGACCGCGAAAGCCTCCGCCATGGCGCCTGTCACGCGGTACTTCAGCAGGGAGACGAAATGCGAGGTGTTGAACGCGATCTTCTCGGCGAGCGGGATCGCGACCAGGGGTAACGCGGCCCAGAGCACGGGCGTGCGGCGTGCCCACACCGAGACCAGCAACAGCCAGCCGTAGATCGGCGCAAACCAGAGCACGTGCACGATCAGGCCGTAGAGGGTGACCAGAGGGTCCTGGAAGAAGCGGAACTCGACCCACAACCTGGCGGGGCTCACGCCGTTTCCCAGCAGGACCGCCGTGCTCGCCAGCAGCAGGAAGTGCTGTGCGACCAGACCGAGCGTGAAGCCGATCAGCGGCAGCACCGCGAACGGGATGCTCGCCTTGGAGAGCACGGTCGTGCGATCCGAGACCGGCATCGACTTCCAGAACAGGATGCTGCGGTCGCGCCGTTCGCCGTGCAGCGCGTCGAGACAGTAGAAGATTCCGACGACGAACGTGACCAGCATGATCGGAGCCGGCGTCAGGCAGATGCGGCTCACGACCGCCGCGTGCTGCTTCGCCGGTTCGAGCGCCGACACGGCACGCATCCTTTTCGGCAGACCGATCGTGCCGAGCAAGGAGGCGAACAGGACGAGCGCCGCGACGGCCAGCGGCGCGATGGTGATCGAACGGTTCTCCCACAGCTCGCGCCGGATCGACCAGTACAGGGGGCGGGTCGCCGCCGTGGCAGGAGGCCTGACGACCTGAGGGAGAGAGTCGGGCGGGACGTTCGAGGGCGTGTTCATGCGGCCGCTCCCTTGGCCTCACCCGCTTCCCGGCCCATCACGGCGACGAACAGATCCGCAATGCCGGGCGTGCGCACGTCGCCCAGGGCGGCGAGCTGAAGGCGATCGGCACCGTCGAACAGCAGGATGCTGCGGCCGAGAACCTGCCGCTCGTGGATCGGCCGGAGCGCCCGTGCCGCGCCGACGTGCTCGGGGTTCACGGTCACTTCCAGATAGCGCGACTCGAACGCCTCCATGCTGGAATCGAACACGATGCGACCGCGGTTGATGAACAGGACGTCCGTGAGGACGTCCTGAATCTCCTCGACCTGATGGGTCGTCACGACGATCGTGCGGCTGCGGTCGAAATAGTCGTTCAGCAGGGAGTCGTAGAACTGCTTGCGAACGAGAATGTCGAGGCCGAGAGTCGGCTCGTCCAGCACCAGCAATCTCGCGTCGAGAGCCATGACCACGGCGAGGTGCAGCTGGGTCACCATGCCCTTCGAAAGGTCCCTGACCTTGCGGTCGCGCCTGACGGTGGTCTTCGCAAGAAACCCCTCCGCCCTGGCGCGATCGAATCGCGGGTGCACGCCGGCGACATAGTCGAGCACCTGCGAAACCCGTATCCAGCGCGCAAGCACGGCGACGTCGGCGATGAAGGAGACGTCACGCACGAGCTGATCGCGCTCGGTCCAGGGGTCGCGTCCGAGCACGCTCAGCTCTCCCTGATACGGGGTGAGGCCGAGAATCGCGTTGAGCGCGGTGCTCTTGCCTGCGCCGTTGGGACCGATCAGTCCGAGGATGCGCCCCTCTTCCACGCGCAGATCGACGCCGTCCAGGGCCACGGTCGTGCCGAAGGTCTTGCGGAGGCCGCGGGCCTGAATACATGCCATGGATTCAGCGCTCCTCGCCGGCGTCATTCGACGACGGTGCGCCGGACGCGCCCGCATCCAGCAGCTCTCGCGCGGTCAGACCGAGCCGCCGGATGGTCGCGTGGATCCTCGGCCACTGTTCCGCGAGAAACTTCGTGCGCTCGCCCCGCAGCAGCTGATCGCGAGCGCCCGCATTGATGAACATGCCGCGACCTCGCTTCGCCTCGACAAGCTGCTCGTCGACGAGTTGTTGGTAGCCCTTCAGAACCGTGATCGGATTGACCCGATACTCGGTCGCGACCGTGCGAACGGACGGCAGCGGATCGCCTTCCTTGAGGACGCCGTCGAGGATCATGTCGACGACACGGTCGCGAAGCTGGCGGTAGATCGGTTGACTGTCATTCCACTCACGATCCATCTTGTGATATAGTTCACTACAACACTAGATCAGTACGCAAGCTTTTCCTCTTTTGTTCTTGGTCGTCGCACTCGGCTCCTCCAGCCAGGTGCACTCCTGGTAAACAAGCCGTGCGATATCAGTCAGTTAGACTTATATTGGCGCAGTTAAGCGAGTTCAGTAGACTCGCCGACGCATGGGGAGTCCCTCCGGCCCGGAAGCCTCCGTCGCGACAAGGCTCGTCGAAGCGGGACGCCGCCTGGAGCGCCGCGGGTGGGCGCTCGGGACGAGCGGCAACTTCAGCGCGGTCGTCGCGAACGATCCGCTCCGCCTCGCGATCACCGCATCCGGCGTCGACAAGGCATTGCTGTCAGAAAGGGACGTCGTCGAGGTGGACGGCGATGCGCGGCTCGTCAGCGGCCACGGGCGTCCGTCCGCGGAAGCCCATCTTCACGTCGCGGTCGTGAAGACGCGCGGAGCCGGGGCGGTCCTCCACACCCACTCGGTCTGGAGCACGGTCCTGACGGACACGACCGAAGCAGGGGAGATCTCGATCCGCGGCCATGAGATGCTGAAGGGGCTCGCGAACGTCACCACCCACGAGCACGAGGAGCGCGTGCCGATCCTCCCGAATGCGCAGGACATGCCGAAGCTGGCCCGGGACGTCGAAGCGATTCTCACGGCGCGGCCCGACGCGCACGCGTTCCTCCTCCGCCGGCACGGGCTCTACACGTGGGGTCGCGACCTCCCCGAGGCGGTGCGGCACGTGGAGATCCTCGAGTTCCTCTTCGAGGTCGTCGGGCGCTCGCAAAGGAGGGACTGAACATGGCAACCGTCCGGGTTCCCGCCGAGGGGCGCACGTTGGCCGATCCCGCCGACGTCCGGCACAAGCTTCATGGAATCGGCATCGACTACGAGCGCGTCGACGTCCCGCCCGAGATCGCGGCGGCGCCGGCCGCCCGCGTCCTCGAGTCGTACGAGGGCGAGCTCGCGAAGCTCCGGGCGCGCGGCGGCTACGTCACCGCCGACGTGATCGACGTGACGCCTCAGACGCCCGGGCTCGACGCGATGCTCGCGAAGTTCAGCCGCGAGCACTGGCACGACGACGACGAAATCCGCCTGATCGTCGCGGGGAGCGGGGTCTTTCACATCCACCCGAAGAACGGGGCGATCGTCGCCATCGAGGTCGAGGCGGGAGACCTCATCCGCGTGCCGGCCGGGACGCTCCACTGGTTCGAACTGTGCGACACGAAGACGATCCGGGCGATCCGGCTCTTCCGCGACCCCGCCGGCTGGACGCCGCGGTACACGGAGAGCGGCGCCGAGAGCGGCTATCAGCCGATCTGTCTCGGGCCGCGGCGGCCCGTCACGGCCGCGTGACTTTCGTTTGACGTCCGCGCGCGCGATCCTCCTGGACATCGAGGGCACGACGACGCCGATCGCGTTCGTGAAGGACGTCCTCTTCCCGTTCGCGAGGGCGAACGCGCCGAGTTTCCTCGCGGCGCACCGGCACGAGCCGGAGGTCCAGGCGGATCTCGCGCTCCTTGCCGAGGAGCGCGCCCTCGAGCGCACAGACAACGCGCCGCTCGATCCGCTTCCGTATCTTTTCTGGCTGATGGACGCCGATCGAAAGTCCACGGCGCTGAAGGCGCTCCAGGGGCGGATCTGGAAGGGCGGCTACGAGTCGGGCGCCCTCGTCAGCGACGTCTACCCGGACGTCGCACCGGCCCTCGCGAGGTGGAAGGACGCCGGCATCGACGTCTCGATCTTCTCCTCGGGCAGCGTCCTCGCGCAGCGTCTCCTCTTCGCGCACACGAGCGCCGGCGATCTTCGCCCCTTCCTCAACGCCTGGTTCGACACGACGACGGGCGGAAAGAAGGAGGCGAAGAGCTACACGCTCATCGCGTCGGCGCTCGGGCGCGCGCCGGGGGAGGTCCTCTTCGTGTCGGACGTCGCGGAAGAGCTCGACGCCGCGGAAGAGGCCGGAATGGACGTCGCTCTCTGCGTGCGCCCCGGCACGCCCGAGCCGATCCCGTCACGACATCGCGTCGTGCGCTCGCTCGGCGAGATCTGAGGGCGCGCCTGCGCTACTTCAGGAGGTCGTAGCAGTCAAACACGATGTCGCGGCTGTTCTCGGAGTGCAGCACCCTCAGCCTCTTGACGCGGTTCCGGTAGTTGGGGGTGCCGCGGGATTTTTCGTTGGAGCTACCGCACCTCCAGTACCAGTAGCCGTTGCCGTCGATGGCCACATCCACGTTCGTGACGTTTCCACGTTCGATCTTGATCCACTGGTTGTTGCGGTTCTTCAAGTGTAGGACGCCCCCGCAGTGGTCAGACTCGCTTCCCAGCCAGATCTCCTGGGCGGCATGCGCCGGAGCCGCCGGGAGAACGCAAACGAGGAAAAGAGAGAACGCCGCCGCGGCCCCCGCGGCACCGTACCGGGTCTTTTCGGTGTTCATGTGCAAATGATATGCGATTCGAATCCTCGCGAGCTGCTCAAGGCGGACGATCACTTGAGCCCTTCGACGAGATAGAGCTCCGAGAGCTTGCGCGTGACGTTGTACGTATAGGCGCTGGCGTCGGGGGTGACCTGGATCCCCTGGATGCCCGGGATCCCGACGGGGTCCGCGGGCAGAACGGTTAGGATGCGCGTGCGTTTTCCCGTCGCGAGGTCCACCCGATCCATCTCCGCGGGCACCTTGTTGCGGTCCCACACCGTCAGGCTCGACGAATCGGGGCCCCACCCCGAGACCGCCTCGCTGCGCGGAAGAGAGAAGACCGCCCGGACCGCCGTTCCGTCGGTGCGGGCGATCTCGATGGGGAGCGCGCCGTCCTTCCCGCCTCCGGCGTGTACGTAGGCGATCCATCGGCCGTCGGGCGACAGCAGGCTCTGGTACGCGAACGGCGACGTCCCGGAGGCAGAGATCTTCCGGACGTTGCCGGAATCGAGGTCGAGGGCGTAAAAGGCGAACGCCTCCCGGTGGCGTCGGCCCCAGATGATCGCGGTCCTGCCGTCCGGCAGGAGGTCCACGCGCAGGTCGTTGCCGGCGAAGTCCGGGATCGGGACGCGGCGAGGCGCGCCGCCGCCGGTCGGAATGGCCACGACGGAGAAAGTCGGCTCGTTCGTGCAGGTCATCACCCACTTCCCGTCCGCGGAGATCGTCGACTGGCGCTGTCCGAGGCCGAGCGCCTGCGCGGGCGCCCCGGAAAGCGGCCGCAGATACACCGTGCCGTCCACGCGCGACCATTCGCCGAGCGGCGCGAGGAGCGCCGCGCTTCCGTCGGCGGTCAGGCCCATCGTGGCCTGGGCATCGAGCCAGCCGAGGTCCCGGTCCCGGGTTTCCCCGCGAGCGCGCCCGAACGTCTGGCGCTGGTACGAGTGGAACGCCGCGAGCACACGTCCCGCAGCGTCCACGTCCTGCAGCTCGAGCCGCCCGGCGTGGCGCAGCAGGGTGCGCGTCCCGCCGGAGAGACTCACGGCGAAGAGGCGGCTCTCGCCGTCCCGGTACGTCGAGACCCAGATCTCGTCTCCGCGCGGACCCCAGGCGAGGCCCGTGAAACCCCGCACCGCCGTCAGCGCGCGAACCTTGCCGATCCTGTCCACGAGGTTGAGGTTCCCGTCCTCGGTGTTGTCTCCCTGCTCCTGGAAGAACGCGAGGAGATCGCCGCGGATCTTCGGGCTGCGCAGGACGTCGAGCGCCTTGAACACGACCTGCCCGAGGGGCCATTCGAGCCGGATCTCCCCACTGTACTCTCCGATCACCGCCGCGAGCTCGCCGGGTCGGGACCCCTGGCAGGCCCCCCAGACGCCGGAGGACACCCACTCGCGCTGCGCGCCTCCCGCGAGCGGCAAGCCGAAGAGACTGCCGACCTGGACGCCGTGGGAGAGGTAGGGTCGCGCGAGGCCGACCCCCTCGCCCGCAGCCGACACGGAAAGCAGGATGCCTTCGCTGCCGGGCAGCGGGCGGGTGCCGGGCTGGTCGAGGCGACGCGCGTACCACTGGGACGCGCCCCCCGCCCACTGGGCGCTGTAGACGATCTCGGGCGAGTTCGGCACGAAGCGCGCGGCGCTGAGAGTGCCGCGCTCGTTCGTGAGGGGACGGAACGACGGGAGCGGCGCGGGCCCGCCCCGGAGCAACCAGCCGGCGAGTCCCGCGCCGGCGACGAGCGCCGCCGCGAGAGCGCCCCAGATCCAGGTCGTCCGGCGGTTCTGCGGGGCGAAGGGCGCCGTGATCGGAGCCGCGGAGCCCTCCGCCGACGACAGGTTTTGCAGCGCGAAGCCGAGGTCGTGGGCCGAATGGAACCGCTCCTCGGGACGCTTCTCGAGGCAGTGGTTCACGATCTGGTGCAGTCCGGGGGGGATGGGCCGGCCCGTGCCCTCGATCTCCGGAGGGTCGTCGCGCAGGATCGCGGCGAGGGTGTCGCTCGCGGTGTCGCGCGCGAAGGCGCGCCGGGCCGTGAGCATCTCGAACAGCACGACGCCGAAGCTGAAGATGTCGGAGCGCCCGTCCACGGCTTCGCCGCGCACCTGCTCGGGGCTCATGTAGCCGAGCGTGCCGAGGATCATTCCGCGATCGGTGAGGAGGCCCGGGGTGGGCGCGGCGGTCGGCGCGTTCGACTCCGACCCCGATCCCCTCGCGCCGACCTGCTTCGCGAGGCCGAAGTCGAGGATCTTGAGGCGGCCGTCCTTCGTGATCCAGAGGTTCTCGGGCTTCAGGTCGCGATGGACGACGCCCCTCTCGTGCGCCGCGCCCAGACCCTCGGCCATCTGGATCGCGAGCTCCGTCGCCTTGCGCGGGGGCAGGGCCCCGTACGCGAGGCGCGCCCGGAGCGACTCGCCCTCGAGGAGCTCCATGACGAGAATCGGACTCCCCCCCGTATCTTCGAACGAATAGACGGCGGCGATGTTCGGGTGGTTCAGCGCGGCGAGCAGCTTCGCTTCCCGCTCGAAGCGCTCTCTCCGCTCTTCACCTTCTAAGAAATCTTCGGGCAGGACCTTGATCGCAACGTCTCTCGCGAGCTTCGGGTCTTTCGCCTTGTAGACCTCTCCCATCCCTCCCGCGCCGAGAGAAGCGAGGATCTCGTAGGAACCGAGACGGGTGCCGGGGGAGAGTGTCATGAAGTCGACAGATTCTATCCGCGGCGACTCTTCAGCTCCCGCCCTCGCTCAGGCTCTTTTCGAGCCCGTCGATCGCCTCGACCACGGGGAAGCCGTAGTAGGCCGGTGGCGGGATCAGCTTTTCCCATCGCGCGCCTGCGGCGAACACGGCGACGAAATCCCAGACGACTTTCTGGCCCCAGCAGAGCTCCGTCTCACCCGGCTTCATCCACTTCGGGTTCTCGGCGACCGCCTGGAAGATCGCGCCGGAGGTGAGGCGTTTCTCGTCCCAGAATTGCGTCGCGCGCGTGTCCTTCAGCCGCCCGAGCACGCCCTTCGTTGGCGGTGCGATGTCGCTCTTGACGACCGGCAGCCAGACGACAAGCACCTTCAGCTTCGCGTCCGGCCGCTTCTCGATTACTTTCTGAAGTGCGGAGGCCCCCCGCACGCAGACGGGTCACGTCGGGGAGAGGAGCGCGACGACTCGCGTTCGGTCAGCGGACGCGTTGAAGGCTTCGCGGAGCTGCCCGAAGGTCTTCTCGTCGAGCCTTGTGAGGGCTGCCTGGCCCGCCGGAGTCGGCCTGGGCGCGAGCTTCATCCAGGCGATTGTGGCGGCGCCGATCACGACGAAGGACACCGATGCGAACGCGGCCCAGCGCAGCGAGCGTCTCATCGAGCGCTCACACCGCCTCATAAGGCCCGAGCCGGGCACCCGCGGAAGGAGACATGAGTTGCCACGAATTGTATCCGGCGCCTTCAGGGCTCCGCTCACTCCACCTTCACGGGCAGCCTCACGGTCGGCGCACCCTTGTCGCCGAACCAGGCGATTCCCTCCTGGAGGAGATCGAGCTCGAGAACGTAGTCGCCTGGTTCCCGCGGGGCGTTGACGGCCAGCGGCAGCTCGATCTCCTCGCCGGGCGCGAGGTCCTTCGTGAGACGCGCGCGGGCGTCGTCGTTCACGAGCAGCCGCCCGCTCGCGTCCCGCCAGTGGTTGCCGAGGCGTACGTTCATCGCGCCCACGCCACGCGCGGTCGCGAGCCACACGGTGCGGCTGGAGTTGACGATCACGACGCGGAGGATCTCCTGCTGACCCGCGGCCATCCGGTGCACGGCCGTGGCGATGCGAATTCCTCCGCGAAACTCCCCCTCCGCGAGCGGAAGGTGCCGCGGGGGCGTGGGTGGCGGCAGGGGCCAGTCCTCGTAAACGTAAATCGTCTTGCCCAGGACCGCGACGGGCGGACGCGCGCGATAGGCGGCGAAGAAGTTGACCCGCTCCTCCGTCGTGCTCCGCCCGGTGCCGGGGGATCCGCCCGGGACCGTGGCGCCGTTCAGCGAGGAGGCGCCGATCGCCGTGAACCGCGTGGGCGCGGGAGGATCGCCCGACTCGGTGCAGAGGTCGCGATACTCGATCCCGTAACGCCGGAGGGTTCCCCAGGCGGCCGCGACCTGGCCGCGGACCGCGGTCTCGCCCCGCGCGCGCAGGAAATCGGCGAGCCCGACGACGTCGTCCCCCCACTCGACGTTCGAGTCGGCGAGATAGCGCCACGCCGGGCGACCCCTCCTCAGCTCGTTCATGTAGCCCATGGTGTCCGGAAACGCGCCCGCGACCGCGGCGAACGCGCCGCCGAGGGCCAGAACAGTCAGAGCGATGCCCGCGACCGGGGGACGCAGGCGCGACACCCGGTCGAGAGCCGCGCCGCCGAGGACGAAGAGGAAGGGGTACACCGGCAGGAAGTGCCGGATTCCGATGTTGATTTGCGAGCTCATCGCGAGCGCCGCATAGAGGGCGAGCGGCACGAGCAGCTCGACGAATCGCCGGTCCCGGTGGCGGAGGGCGCGCCACGAACCCCAGAGCAACGCGCCCGCCGTCACCGCCAGGAAAGCGAGCGTCGTCTTGAGCGCGAAGGCGATCGGAAAGTACAGGCGCCAGCCGTCGTCGCTGTACCGGCCGAGGAGGAACGTCGAGTGACCGTCGCGGTTGTGGAGCCAGACCTGGTAAATGCCGAACGAGAAATACGTGGGCAGGACCGGTGAGAGCCGGGCGATGCCGTCGGTGACGACTCCCGCGATCGACGGGCTCCGCGTCTCCACCCACTTTCTATCCGCGGGGAGGAGCGGCGGGCGCCGGAAGGCGTAGCTCGCGTTGACCACGAGCAGGATGACGACGGCGGCCATCAGCCCGTGAGCCGCCAGGCGTGGCCGAGGCGTTTCACGACGGGGAGCGGTCCACAAGTGGAAGACGAATACCACGAGCAGGATGGCGGGCAGGAGCACGAGCGAGAACTTGATCCCCAGCGCCAGGCCGGTGGCCGCGCCGACGAGCAGCGCGCGCCTCGCGCTCGGACCCCGGAGATAGGCCCAGAGACGCTCCCAGGCCAGGAACCAGGCGAGCGCCGCCGCGACGTCGGTATGCACGACGCGTCCGTGCGCGAGCACGGTCGGCTCGAGACAGAAGAGCGCGACCGCGAACAGCGCGGCGCGGTCCCCGAACCGCCTGCGGCACGCCGAAAAGACGAGCCATCCGAGGGCCAGGGTGACCGGTACCATCATGGCGCGCGTCCAGAAACAGACGGCCCGGAATCGCGGCTGGCTCGCGGCCCAGAAGCGTTCCATGGTGTTCCACGTGCGGATCTGGGTGTCGCCCACCGTGGCGGTTGGCGGCGGAAGGTCGCGGCCGATCGCCAGGAGAGGAAGGGCCGCCCAGGCCTTGACGAGCGGCGGGTGCTCGTTGTTGATGGCGAAGTCGCGCTCGGTGAGGTAGGAATAGCCTGCCGGTATGTGGACGATCTCGTCGTTCGTGATGCTCTTGAGAGCGATCGTGCGCAGGAGGACGCCGCCCATTCCGGCCAGGAGGAGCACGGCCGCCAGCGACGTCAGGGGCCTGCCCCCCGCGTGTGCCGGCGCTTCGGACATGACGGGCGGAGTCTAGCGTGCAGGATTCCGAGCCGAAGCGCCCGGACCGCGCCCGTCTTGCTCTCGCCCTTCTCGTGCTGGCGCTCGCGGGTGCGATTCTCTACTCGGCGCGCGTCGGAGAGAGCCCGCCGGGGTTCTACCTCGACGAGTCGTCCATCGCCTTCAACGCGCACGCGGTCGCCGAAACGGGACGCGACGAGCACGGCGAGCCCTGGCCCCTCTTCTTTCGCGCCTTCGGCGAGTACAAGAACCCGGTGTACGTCTATCTCCTCGCCGGCCTCTTCCGGCTGACGGGGCCCGGCATCGTCCCCGCGCGGCTGCTCAGCGCCGGCCTGGTCGTCGGAGCGGCGCTGGCGCTGGCGCTCCTCGCCTGGCGGCTGTCCCGTCGTCTTCACGCCACGCTCCTGACCGGTCTCTCGGCCCTTCTCACGCCGTGGTTCTTCGGGCTCGGCCACGTGGTGCTGGAGATCGCGATCTACCCGCTGGCCGTCGCACTCTTCCTGCTGGCGGTGCGCCGGGCCGTGGAAAGAAGCCGCTGGAGCCGGGGCGACGGGGTGGCGATCGCGGCGGCCCTCGCGCTCCTGACCTACGGCTACTCGACCGGCCGCCTGCTCGGGCCGCTGCTGGCGCTTGCGCTGGCGTGCTTCGTCACGCGTGCCCGCCCCTTCGAGGTTGCGCGCGTCTGGATCCCGTATGCGGTCTTCCTGATCCCGATCGGGCTCTTCCACCTCCGGTATCCGGGCGCGTTGACCGGACGGTTCCTCGCCGTGTCGTACCTCGGCGCGCCGCGCGGCGGGGCGGCCGTGGCCCGCGATTTCCTGTCGCAGCTCGCGGCCAACCTCGACCCTCGGCGCCTGCTCGTGATCGGAGACCCCAATCCGCACCAGGTCGCGCACCTCTACGGCAGCGCGCCGCTGCTCCTCGCGACGGGAGTCCTCGTGCTCCTCGGAGCCTGGCGAGCGC
>JAMQPJ010000474.1 GCA_023717585.1 Thermoanaerobaculia bacterium | reverse complement strand
ACTGGCCGTCGACTCGGCGACTCCTGCGCCCGGGCACGTGCACGCGGCGCGGATCGGCCGCGCGGGATACGCCGGCCGGCCGTGGACGTTCGTGCTGGGCCTCGACGAAGCCCGCTTCCCGGGCCCGCCGCGTCAGGATCCCGTCCTCCTCGACTCCGAGCGCGAGGCGCTGAACCGGTCTCTCCCCGCTTCCCCTCTCGCGTTGCCCGGCCGCGCCCGCGCCGAGGAGCAGACGGCCGCGCTCCACGCGCTCATCGCCCGCGCGCGCGGCCGCGTCGTCCTGAGCTTCTCGAACCGCGACATCCTTCAGGACGCCGAACGATTCCCGTCCCCGATCCTCCTTTCGCTCTTCCGGGCGCGAGAGGGCGACGAGGGCGCCGGCTGGGACGCCTTTTCGCGCGCGCTCCCGCCGCCCGCCACGTTCGTGCCGGACGGGGAGCCGCTGGACGAGGTCGAGTGGTGGCTCGCCGGGATCCGCCGCACGCCCGGAGCGCCCGGCCTCGACACGCAGGTCGAGGAGGCTTACCCCTGGCTCGCGGACGGCGCCCGCGCGGAGAAAGCGCGCGCGAGCGCCGCATTCACCCCATGGGACGGACGGCTCGCCGCGGACGCCGCGGACCTCGACCCCCGAAAGACGCGCGAACCGCTCTCGGCTTCCCGGCTCGAGAAGCTCGCGAAGTGCCCGCGCGCGTACTTCTACGAATACGTGCTCGGTCTGACGCCGCCGGACGAGGACCGGTCCGCGAGCGAATGGCTGAACGCCCGGGAGTTCGGAAACCTCCTCCACGAGACCCTCTACGACTTCATGGCGGGACTTAGGGCCGAAGGGCGCCGCCTGGATCCGGCGCGCGACATGGCCCGCCTGAAGGCGGTCGCGGGCCGGAGGGTCGCGCGATGGAAAGAGCTCGTCCCGCCGCCGAACCTAGCGGCTTTCCGCGCGCAGGAGGACGAGATCCTCGCGGCTTGCGGCATCTTCCTGCGCGCCGAGGCGTCGAACGTCTCGGCGACGCCCCGCTGGTTCGAGGTCCCGTTCGGCATGACGCGCGCGAAGGGCGACGAGCCGCTCGGCTCGCCCCACCCCGTCGAGATCCGAACGCCCGGCGGCGCGTTCCTTCTGCGGGGGCAGATCGACCGGATCGACGAAACCGGCCCGGGGCGCTACGCCGTGTGGGATTACAAGTCCGGAGGCGACTGGGCGTTCAAGGAAGAGGACCGCGCGTCGAAACCTCTCCATGGCGGGCGCCTCCTGCAGCACGCCCTGTACCGACGAGCCGCGGCGCAGCTCCTCGCGCGCGCGGGAACGCCCGCGGCGGAGGTCAGGTCCGGTTACTTCCTCACGACCCGCAAAGGCAAGATGCAGCGCTTCGAGCTCGACGCGCACCCGGCCGACGTCGACGAGACGCTCGACGACCTCTTCGCGCTCGTCGCGTCGGGCTCGTTCCCGCACACGGCGGACGCGGGCGACTGCCGGTTCTGCCCCTTCCGCGCGATCTGTGGAGACGTCGCCGGGGTCGCGGCGCGCGCGGCTGCCAAGCGCGACTCGCCGGACGAAGACCCGCGCCTCGAGCCCGTCAGGTCCATCCTGAGGAGGGACGTCTGACCGCGCGCGCGGGCCGGCCGCCGGCGCCGCTTCCGGACGAGGGCGCGCGCACGACCGTCCGCACGGCGCTCGACACGACGCTCCTCGTCGAGGCCGGCGCGGGCTCCGGCAAGACGACGATGCTCGTCGAGAGAATGCTCGCGCTCCTCGCCGCCGGGACGCCTCCCGAGAGCGTCGCGGCCGTCACGTTCACGCGCAAGGCCGCCTCGCACCTGAGGCGGCGGTTCCAGGAGGCCCTCGACGCCGCCCGGCGTACGGAGGCGGACCCGACGCGCCTCGAGCGCCTCGAACGCGCGCAGGCTTCGCTCGACCGCCTCACGCTCGGGACGATCGACTCCTTCTGCGCGCTCCTCCTCGCCGAGCGCCCGCTCGAAGCCGGGATCGACCCGGCGGCCCTCCGCGTCGAGCTGCAGGAAGCGGCTCTGTTCCGCGCGGAGACGTTCCGCGAGTTCGTCGGCACGCTCGCGGACGGCCGTGGTCCGGTCGCGCCTCTCTTCGCGCTCGGCGTCACGATGAAGGAGCTCGAGGAGAGCTTCGAGCTGTACGCGGAATATCCAGACGTCGAGCCGGTCGTCGCGGACCCGCTCCCTCTACCGGACTTCGCGGGCATCAGAGAGGAGATTGAAGATTTTCTTAGAAGGTCCATTCCGCTGGTGCCGCCGGAGCCGGGCCCGGAGGGCCGCGACAAGCTGCAGACGAAGCTCCTCGATGCCCGCGGCCTGATCGAACTCCCCGACTTCGGAACGCCGGCCGGCTTTGCCCGCCTTCTAAGAACTCTTCGTCCCCACGGCGGAGCCACGCAGAAGCGATGGCCCGACAAAGCGCTGGCGAAGCAGCTCGATCTGGAATACGACGCCCTTCGAACCGATGTCATCAAGCCCGCTCTCGCCGAGTGGCAGCTCGCGCTTCACGAGAGGATCTACGCGGTCCTGCGCCCCGCGCTCGCCCACCTCGCCGCCCGGCGCGGAGGCGGCGGGCCCTTCACGTATGCGGACCTGCTTCTCGCGACGCGCAATCTCCTGCGCGACTTCCCCGCCGCGCGACGCGCGTTCGCGGCGCGGTTTTCCCACCTCCTCGTCGACGAGTTCCAGGACACGGACCCGCTCCAGGCGGAGATCCTCCTCTATCTGTCGGGGACGGACCTCTCCGAAAAGGACGTCGCGCGGCTCGTCCCCCGGCCGGGGTCGCTCTTCGTCGTCGGGGATCCGAAGCAGT
>JAMQPJ010000469.1 GCA_023717585.1 Thermoanaerobaculia bacterium | reverse complement strand
GCGCTCGCCGTCGCCGCGATCAGTCTTTCTTTCTTTCTAAGCAGTTTTCTCTTCTCTTCTTCCCTTCTCGCCGAGGAGGCGCAGAAGAACGCCGACCCCGCCACCGAGCAGCGCCTCAAGGAGCTCGAGCAGAAGCTCGACGTGCTCACGAAGGAGATCGAGGCGCTCCGCCTTGGCGAGTCGCCGGCCGCGGCGCCGTCACCCGCAGCGCCCGGTGAGTCCAGCACGGCGACGCCCGCCATCCCGGAGGCTGCGGCGTCCCGCTTCGGACTCGGGCCGGCCGCGGCGCGCGTGTATGCCAGAAAGGGCGTCTCGATCGGAGGCTACGGCGAGGCTCTCTACCAGGCCTTCGCCTCGTCGAGGCAGGACGGAACGCCGTCCGGGAGCACGGACACGATCGACCTCTCCCGCGCCGTCCTCTACTTCGGCTACAAGTTCGACGACCACTTCGTCTTCAACTCCGAGGTCGAGTTCGCGCACGCCGTCGCCGCCGCCGACAAGGAGGGCGAGGTCGAGGTCGAGTTCGCCTACGTCGACTGGCTGAGCCGCTCGCACGCCTTCCGGGCGCGCGCGGGCCTCCTCCTCGTCCCGATGGGATTCATCAACGAGCTGCACGAGCCGCCCACTTTCCTCGGCGCGCGCCGGCCCGATGTCGAACGGTTCATCCTCCCGGCCACGTGGCGCGAGCTCGGATTCGGCGCGTACGGGGACGCGGGCCCTCTCGCGTACCGCCTGTTCCTCGTGAACTCGCTCAACTCCGGGGGCTACTCCGCGGAGGGGATCCGCGAGGGCCGGCAGGAAGGCTCGCTCGCAAAGGCGCGCGACTTCGCCCTGACGGGCCGCCTCGATTTCGTGGGCGTCAACGGTTTCCTCGCGGGCGCTTCGTTCTTCACGGGCTGCTCGGGCCAGGGCCGGACGGCGGCCTCCGGCGAGACGATCTGCGGACGGACGACCGTATGGGACCTCCACGCGGACTTCCGCTGGCGCGGGCTCTCCCTGCGGGCCCTCTTCGCCGGTTCGACCATCGCGGAGGCCGCGGCGATCAACGAGCTGAACGGCCTCTCGGGCGACGAGGGCGTCGGCAGCCGCCAGCGCGGATGGTACGGCGAGGCCGGATTCGACGTCCTGACGCTCGTCCCGCGCGCGAGGATCTCCCTAATTCCGTTCGTTCGCTACGAGGAGTGGGACACGCAGACGTCGGTTCCGGACGGCTTCTCGCGCAACCCCGGGAACGACGTCACGCAATTGACGGCGGGAGTCGTCTTCAAGCCCATTCCGCAGGTCGTGCTCAAGATCGACGGACAATGGCGAAAGAACGCGGCGAGAACCGGAGTGAACCAGTTGAACGTCGCCTTGGGATATGAGTTTTGAGGGCGACTTCAAGAGGAATGGTGAAGATCGGGATTTCAGATTCTGCTGATATGCGGCGGCTGCCGATGCAGCCGCCGATAGATGGAAATCTGTCACCGGCCGATCGGCGTCAAGGGCGCGCTTCGCGCGCCGCGCAGCGGTCTGAGACCCTTGACTCCGGTCAGCCGGGGACGCATCCCCTCTTCCTCTTCTCATTCAAAGAAATCTTTCTCTTCCTCTTTCTCTTCTTCTTTCTCCTCTCGTCCTCGCGTGCTTTCGCGAAGAGCCTCCTGACCCAGGAGGAAGCGCTGCGCCTCGCGTTCCCGAAGGGCGCGGTCGTGATGCGGAAGACGGCGTTCCTCTCCGAGGCTGACCGCGCGGAGATTGCGCGCCGCTCCGGCGGCCCTCCACCGCCCGGCTTCGTGGCGTACTACGTCGCGACGGTCGACGGGAAGGACGCCGGGACCGCCTATTTCGACACGCACATCGTGCGCACGCTCCCCGAGACTATCCTCGTGGCCGTGGACCCAAAAGGGGCCATCGCGCGGATCGAGATTCTCTCTTTCTCGGAGCCGGAGGAATACCTTCCGCGCGCGAACTGGTACGGTCAGTTCTCCGGCAAGGCCCTGACGGACGAGCTCTCGGAGAAGCGCGGGGTGCGGCCGGTGACCGGCGCGACGATCACGGTGCGTGTCACCGTCGAGGCGGCGCGCCGTATCCTCTCGCTGGACGCATTCCTGCGCGAGACGAAGCGGCGGTGAGGCCGGGATGAAGCGTTGGGAGCTCTTTCTGCTGCACGCTTCGACGCTCGCGATCGCGATCTCCGGCGTCGTCTACGGCATCATGAAGTACGTCATGACGGGCTCGGACCCCGACTCCCCTCTCGGCCATCCCTGGCAGCCCGGCGTCCTGAAGGCGCACGTTCTCGCGGCGCCGTTTCTCATCTTCGTTTTCGGGCTCGTGGCGCGCGGACACGCGCTGCCAAAATGGAAGTCGGGCGAGACGATCGGAAAGAAGTCCGGGATCACCCTGCTCGGGCTCGTCGCGCCGCTCGTTCTCTCGGGATACGCCGTTCAGGTTTTCACGGGAGATTCACTGAGAAAGGGAACGGGGTGGGGGCACACAGCGGCGGGCGTTCTCTTTGCAGCCGCCTACGCCGCGCACCTCCTGAAGAAGCGGCCCGTGGATGAGGTTTCCCCCGGCTAAAGAGGGTCGCGGGAGGGCGCTGACGGGCGAGCAAACGGCTCAAGGTCGCAAGCCCTCAATTGAAGGTCTTGGTGTTGTTGGATTCGAGGCCCCCTTCGTCCACCTTGTGCTCGAAGTCGACCTCGACCGTATAGACCGGGTCGATCCAGTCCATTCCCGGGCCTCCCAGGTCGTAACACTTGGGGCAGTCGAAATGGCGCATCAGCTTGCGGGCCCCGTTCGGGCGCCGGTAGACGTGGCCCTTCTTGTCACGCGGGGTCAACGACGTCACTTCCCGTGTGTCGAGCACGTTGATCCCGAACATCAGCCGAACCTTGAACGGCGTCGTGACCGTCACGTCGGAATTGTTCTCCACTCCCCAGGCGATCTCATTCCACTGGACGACTCCTTCGACGCGGCGCTGCGTGGCCGTCGGAGCCGCGAGTTTGCTCGTGCACATGTCGGCCCTGACGCTGGGATGGGTTTCTCCGGCGCAGGATTCGGGAGGTGTCACGCGGACGAGGTTATCGGTCGTCAGATACGGCCTCAGGTCTGGCTTCGGCGCGGGCGTCGGGGTCGGCGGGGCGTTGACAGTCAGAGTCAACGGGGCGACCGTCATCTCGAGCGAGGCCTGGCAGCCCGACAAGTCTTCCGAAGGCCCCTTGAAGCTCCCTACGTCGAACCGCAGGCTTCCAGCGGCGGTCGGCTTGAACTGGAACTTCCGCAGGCGGTTGTCCCCGGGAGGGTCCGTGACGTCCTCGACGTCCGTGACGGTCGACGGGAATCGGCTGTCCACACCCTGGAGCGCCGGGCCCTTGATGGAGAGAAAGTACAGCTTCCCGGCCACGAGCGAGTGTGCCGGCATGCCGTCCGGGGAACGGACGCCGATCTCCATGATCGTCGGAGCCTCATAGGCCTTGAAGTAGACGCGATCGGGGCCGGCGACCTCCACCGCGTAGTGGATCAGGAGGTCTCCGATACCACGCGGCGTGCGCGGCTCGACGACCACCTCGAGCCGGCCGCTCGACCTCGACTTGATGCGCGCCGTCCCGCCCGCCTGGAGCGCGCCGGAGTTCATTTTCGACTGGGCGACCTCGACTCCCGTCGCCAGGTCGACGAACGCCCCGCGGACGACGAGGGTCTGCAGAGAAGAGCGGTTCGTGAAAACGTGCGCCTGGCCGGTGGACCGGCCGGTACAATCGTGGACGGTCTCGACAATGCCCAGGCATTGCGGAGAGGCCGCGAGGACGAGCAACGCGACTCGGACGGCGTCGGGAACGTGCGCGCAGGCGCGTAGGCCCGACCGGATCGCAGCCTGTTTCATGGGGAGCACCCCCTTTCAGTCGTTTTCCTCATCCCTCTCAACGCAGGAACGAGAAAAAGCGGATCAGGGCCGACGCTCCGCCCGCGATGGTCCTCCTGTTTCGGGCGACGGCTCCGCGATGCCAACGCGCGGGACCCAGCGGTTCGTCACGCGCCGGTACGCGGCGTAGGTTTCCCCGAACCGGTCGGCGAGAAAGGGCTCCTCGAAGAAGAGGACGAAGAGGTGGGCGAACAGGGCGGCGAGCGCGACGAGGCCGAGCACGGACGGCGAGCGCGCGAGGAGCCCGAAGCCCGAGAGGACGAGCAATGCTCCGAGGTACATCGGGTTCCGGACGAAGCGATACGGGCCGGATGCGACGAACCGCCGCGGCGGATCGAAGGGAGCGGGAGTTCCTCTTCCTTCGACGACGAAGAACGCGACGCACGAGAGCACGATGATGGCGCCAAGAGCGAAGAATGAGATCCCGACGAAGCCGGTCCAGAAGGGGAGGTACAGCCCACGTTCGATGTCGGAGTGCCGCACCCCAAGCGCGAGCCACGCCCACAGGGACACGAAGCCGACGGCGTAGACGAACGCGCGAACGGCGACGAATGCCTGCTTCATCGTGATCCTCCGAAGAGCACCGGGGGGGTTCTTACATCTCTTCTCCCCCGTCTTCATTCCCCCGTCATGTTCTTCTGCGCGAGCGCCGTCATGCCGGAGAGCCCGCCGAGGCCCATCGTCTCGACGGCGCTCGAGGGCACGATGACCATCGACCCCTTCTCCTTGATGGCTTCGTACAGCATGTTCATGGCGCGGAGGTGCAGCGCGAGCGGGTGGTCCTTGTAGGCGTCGCCGGCCTCCACGAAGCGCGCCGAGATCTCTGTTTCCGCTGTGCCGAGGATGATGCGGGCCTGCCGCTCGCGCTCCGCCTGCGCCTGGCGCGACATCGCGTCCTCGAGGTCGGGCGGGATCCGGACGTCGCGGATCTCGACCGACTGCACCGTGATCCCCCACGGATTCGTCTTCTCGTCGAGGATCGACTGGAGCTGCTTTCCGAGCTGCTCGCGCTCCGTGATCATCTCGGCGAGCATGTGGCGGCCGATCGTCTCGCGGAGCGCGGTCTGCGCCGAGAGCGAGACGGCGTCGAGGTAGTCGGCCACCTCGAGGACGGACTTCTGCGCGTCCCACACCGTCCAGAAGACGATCGCGTCGACGTTCACGGGGACAGTATCCTTCGTGAGGGCCGACTCGGCCGAGACGTCCGTCACGCGCACGCGCTGGTCCACGAGCTGGGTGATCTCTTCGACGATGGGGATCAGGACGAAGAGCCCCGGCCCCTTGAGGCCCTGGAACTTCCCGAAGCGCAGGACGACGGCGCGCTCCCACTGGTTCGCGACCTTGAGCGCGAAGAGCAGGAAGACGGCGAGGAGGGTCCCGCCGACGACCGGGAATGGAGACTGCGTCGCGATGCTCGCGGCGATCCCCGCGAGGAGCGAGACGCAGAACGCGAACAGGCTCACGCCGCTCACGTACCGGCGCGCCTGAATGTCCTTCTCGCTCTGGCGCTGCCGCCTCTCCGACGGCGTGGAGCGGCGCGACTCAGCGGCTGCTCGGGTCTCCTGAACTTTCTCGGCAACCCGGGAAACGATGCCTGGGACCATGTCGTTACCTCCTGCCGGCCTCTTCGGTGCGCTCGAGAAGGGCCTCGGCAAACTCTTCGATCGTGAACCCCTGGCTGGCGGCGGTCGTCAGGAACTGGTCGACATGGCGCTCGAGGGCCTTCCGGCGCTCGGCGGTCTTCTTCTCGGGCTTGCGGTGCGCCACGAATGTGCCCGTTCCCTGCTGCGTCTCGACTATGCCTCGAATCTCCATTTCCCGGTACGCCCGCGCGATCGTGTTGAGGTTCACGGAGAGGTCCACGGCGAGCTGGCGGACGGTGGGGAGCTGAACGCCCGGCTTCAGGCGCCCGTCGGCTACGGCAAGGAGGACCTGGTCGATGACCTGCCGGTAGAACGGCACGCCGGACCCGGTATCGAGGCGGAATGGAACCCCGTCCATGCCACTAATGTACTAGTCCACTAGTACAATGTCAAGGGCCGGGCGGTTTCTTTCATCGGACGTCGGCGAGTGACGTCCGCTCCAGTCGGTCCGACACGAGGTCGCGGATCTCCTTGAAGACACGGAGGAGTCGTTTCTCCTTCTCCACGGGGGTCGGTTCGTAGAAGTACCGGCTGACCGAATCGGTGGGCGCGAGGGCGCCGTCCAGGAGGCGGATGATCTCCGCGAGGGAGATCTTCTCGGCGGGACGGGCCAGCTTGTAGCCGCCCCGCTGCCCCTTCTGGCTCTTCACGAGTCCGCCCCTCTTGAGGACCAGGAGGAGCTGCTCGAGAAACTTAGGCGGGAGCCCCTGGGCCTCGGCGATCGCGATCGCGGACACGTACGCCGGCCCCTTTCCCCGGGCGAGATGAATGAGGGCGAGGAGAGCGTATTCGCTGCGCGTCGTGAGCTTCAAGGGCCCTCCCGTTTCTTACTTGACTAAACCCGTGGGAATACTACCATATCTCCCTCGAAGAGCGATGTCATGACGCCCCTCCTTCGCCCCCTTGCCCTTGCCCTTGCCCTCGCCGCAGCCGCCGCCACGCTGCTGAACGTCTCGTACGATCCCACCCGCGAGCTCTACCAGGACGTGAACGCCGCCTTCACGAAGGCCTGGGCGGCGAAGACCGGGCAGAGGCTCACGATCAACCAGTCGCACGGGGGCTCGGGCATGCAGGCGCGGTCGGTGATCGACGGGCTCGAAGCCGACGTCGTGACACTGGCCCTGTCGGGCGATGTCGACGCGATCTCGGCCCGCGCGGGCCTCCTGCCCGCGAACTGGCGAACGCGCCTCCCCCGGAACAGCTCTCCGTACACCTCCACGATCGTTTTCGTCGTGCGCAAGGGGAATCCGAAGCGGATCCGGGACTGGGACGACCTCGTGAAACCCGGCGTCGCCGTCATCACGCCGAATCCGAAAACGTCCGGAGGGGCGCGCTGGAATTACCTGGCGGCGTGGGGCTATGCGCTGAAGAAGCCGGGAGGCAGCGATGCGTCGGCGCGCGCGTTTCTCGCGATGCTCTTCCGCAACGTGCCCGTCCTCGACGCCGGGGCGCGCGGGTCGACGGTCACCTTCGCGGAACGCGGCCTGGGCGACGTCCTCATCGCCTGGGAGAACGAGGCGTTCCTGCTGACGAAGGACGTCGGCCGGAAGGAATTCGAGATCGTGGTTCCGTCGATGAGCATCGTGGCCGAACCGCCCGTCGCGCTCGTGGACAGGAACGCCGACAAGCACGGCACGCGCGCCGTCGCGCAGGCCTACCTCGAGTTTCTCTACTCCGAGGAGGCGCAGGCCATCGCGGCGAGGCATCACTACCGTCCGGGGGACGCGAAGATCGCGGCGGCCCATGCCGCCGACTTCCCGCGGCTCACCCTCTTCACGATCGACGAGATCTTCGGCGGATGGAGGAAGGCCCAGAAGGCCCACTTCGACGACGGGGGCACGTTCGACCTGATCTACCAGCCAGGCCGGTGATGAAACCCCGGCGTCACGGCGTCCTTCCCGGGTTCGGGCCCGCGCTCGGCATGACGCTTCTCTACGTCGGCCTCCTCGTCCTCGTGCCGCTCGCCGCGCTCGTCTTGAAGACCGCCGGACTCACGCCTTCGGAGTTCTGGCGGATCGTCACCGCGCCGCGCGCTCTCGCGGCCTACCGCCTGAGCTTCGGGGCGGCCCTTCTCGCCGCGCTGCTGAACGCCGGCTTCGGCCTCCTTCTCGCCTGGGTGCTCGCACGCTACCGCTTTCCGGGGCGCGCCTTCGTGGACGCGCTCGTGGATCTGCCCTTCGCGCTGCCGACGGCCGTCGCGGGCCTCACGCTCACGGCCCTCTACTCCGCGAACGGCTGGCTCGGGCGCTTCCTCGAGCCCCTCGGGCTCAAGGTCGCCTTCTCGCCGTTCGGCGTCGTCCTGGCCCTGACGTTCGTCGGCCTTCCGTTCGTCGTGAGGGCGGTCCAGCCCGTCCTCGAAGATCTCGATGCCGAGCTGGAGGAAGCCGCGGCGGTTCTCGGCGCCTCCCGCCTCCAGACGTTTCGACGCATCGTCTTCCCGAATCTCCTACCGCCGCTTCTCACCGGCTTCGCGCTGGCCTTCGCGCGCGCTCTCGGTGAATACGGATCGATCGTCTTCATTTCAGGCAACATGCCCTTTCGGACGGAGATCGCTCCCCTCCTCATCGTGACGAAGCTCGAGCAGTACGACACGACGGGCGCGACCGCGATCGCGCTCGTCCTCCTCGTCGCGTCCTTCGTCCTCGTCTTCGCGATCAACGCCCTGCAGCGCTGGACCCGCCGACGGGCGGGAGCGTCCACCGTCATCGGGCGCGGGTTCCGCCGCGCGCCGGCCCTCGCAGATTCTCCGGGCCTTCGGCGCGTCCTCGTGGCGGGCGCGTTCCTCCTTCTCGCCCTCCTTCTCTTGGTGCCGCTCGCGACCATCTTCGCGCAGGCATTCCGAAAGGGACCGGCTTCCTACCTCGCGGCCATCTCGCAGCCCGCCGCCCTCTCGGCCATACGCCTCACTCTCCTCACGGCGGCGATCGCGGTGCCCCTGCATCTCGTCTTCGGCGTCCTCGCCGCGTGGCTCGTCGCGAAATTCCGCTTCCGGGGGAGGGGCCTCCTCGTCTCGCTCATCGACCTGCCCTTCGCGGTCTCGCCGGTCATCGCCGGGCTGGTCTTCGTCCTCCTCTTCGGGCGGCAGGGATTTCTCGGGCCTTTTCTCGCGGCCCACGACGTGAAGATCATCTTCGCGGTGCCGGGCATCGTCCTCGCCACGGTCTTCGTCACGTTCCCGTACGTGGCGCGCGAGGTGCTCGCGGTCATGGAGGCGCAGGGCAACGAGGAAGAGGAGGCGGCCCTCACGCTCGGCGCCAGCGGGTTGCAGACGTTCTTTCGCGTGACGCTGCCGAAGGCGCGCGCGGGCATCCTGACGGGCGCGATCCTGTGCAACGCGCGCGCGATGGGCGAGTTCGGCGCCGTCTCGGTCGTGTCGGGGCACATCCGCGGGGTGACGAACACGCTGCCGCTTCATGCCGAGATCCTCTACAACGAGTACGACCTCACGGGAGCCTTCGCGGTCGCGTCGCTCCTCACGCTCCTCGCTCTCGTCACGCTCGCGGCCCGCAGGTTCGAAGAAGCGCGGGAGAAGTCCCGATGAGCGTCGTCGTCGAGGATCTCAGGCGGCGCTTCACGGAAGACGGCCCGCCCGCCGTCGCGGGCGTCTCGTTCACCGCGCCCACGGGCGCGATCACGGCGATCCTGGGCCCCTCCGGCGCCGGCAAGTCGACCGTCCTCCGGCTCATCGCGGGACTGGAGGAGCCTGACGCGGGCCGCGTGATCCTGCACGGCGATGACGTGACGGACACGCCGGTGCAGAAGCGGGGCGTCGGTTTCGTCTTCCAGGGCTACGCGCTCTTCGGGCACCTCTCGGTGCGCGAGAACGTCGTCTTCGGCCTGCGTGTCCGCGGCGTTCCGCGAACCGAAGCCGTCGCGCGCGCGAACGAGCTTCTCCACCGCGTCCAGCTGGACGGCTTCGCCGACCGCCGTCCGTCGGAGCTCTCGGGGGGCCCGAGGCAGCGCGTCGCGTTCGCGCGCACTCTCGCCGTGAACCCGCGCGTCCTCCTGCTCGACGAGCCCTTCGGGGCGCTCGACGCCGGCGTGCGGCTCGAGCTCGGCGAGTGGCTCCTCAGGCTGCACGACGAGACCGGCCTCACGACGCTCCTCGTCACGCACGACCAGCCGGAGGCGTTCGCGCTCGCCGAGCACCTCGTCGTGCTTCTCGACGGGAAAGTCGCGCAGGCGGGCACCCCGGCCGAGCTCCGCGCGCACCCGGCCGACGGCCGGCTCGAGGCGTTCCTCAGGGTCGTCTCGCGGACACGCCCTTCCTGACGATTCAGCCCCACCGGGGCGGCGGAAGCAGGGTACCGGTAAGCTCGCGAGTCGCGAGGGAGGCAGATGAGCGATTCTCGCGGCGGATTCGCCGGAGAAGGTGTCGTGGTCCCGTAGAGCTCGGACGTGCGGGCCAGCGGCGAGCTGCGCGTGGACCCGATCGACGGCCTCAGATACCGCCTCACGCGGCCCGTGCCCCACGAGGACGGCCACGTCATCGAGATCGCGCGCGACGACTGGGACCTGGTCTCCGAGCCGATCCGCCAGGTTCACATGACGACGACGCTGCCCGGCCGCGTGCGCGCCTGGGGCCTCCACCGGAAGACGACCGACCGGCTGTTCGTCGCGAGCGGTCTCGTCCATGTCGTCTGCTGGGACGGTCGCAAGACATCGCCGACGTTCGGACGCCTGAACGAGTTCACGTTGAGCGACCGCAACCCGGGGCTGGTCGTGATCCCGCCCGACGTCTACCACGGCTGGAAAAACATCGGCACGTCGGAGGCCATCGTCGTCAACATGCCGACCCGGCCCTACACGTACGACGAGCCGGACGCTCTCGACCTGCCCTGGGACGCGGAGGCCGCGAAGGCGCTCATCCCTTACAGGTGGTGAGCAGGGCCATGGGGCGATTGCCGGCCTCGAAAAAGTTCGAGGAAAACAAGGACTGGACGGAATAGTCCGGCGCGGGCCGGCATTCAAGGTCAGCTCGGACCGTTGATCCGTGCGGTCCCTGGCTCCCGTATGTGAAAAAGCTGATTCTGAGATAGATTCTCGTTCTCCAGTCCCCGAATCGATCCAGACCCGGCCGTAGGCCAGAGCATCGAAACACACGAAATCCAGAAGGAGACACCCATGAATCGTCGCCAGTTCGCCAGCACCCTCGGAGCCGCCGTCGCCGGCATCGTCGCCGGCAGGACCCTGCTCGGTCAGGCAACACCGGCACCGACCCCGGACAAGAGCAGGGAGCACATGTGCGCCGGCAAGAACGCGTGTTCGGGCCAGGGCGGCTGTGCCACGAAAGAAAACACGTGTGCCGGCCAGAACGCCTGCAAGGGCAAGGGCGGCTGCGCCTCGGCCTCCATGCGCCACGACTGCGGGGGCAAGAACGCCTGCAAGGGCCAGGGCGGCTGCGGCACGAAGGACCACAAGTGCGCCGGCCTGAACGCCTGCAAGGGCCAGGGCGGCTGCGCCGTTCCCCCCAAGAAGAAGGCTCCGGCGGCCGCCCCTAAGGCCACCTGAAGCCTTCGGCGATGGGAGACCGTTTCGGACTGCCCGACCTCGGCGTCGGGGTCGGGCTCCGCACGGTCCACTTCGGACACGTCCTGTCGAAGGAGCCCGAGGTCGACTTCTTCGAAGCCATCACGGAGAACTTCCTCGATACGGGCGGCCGGCCGCGACACATCCTCGACCGCATCGCCGAGCGCTACCCGGTCGTCCTCCACGGCGTCTCGATGTCGATCGGCGGGACCGACCCCCTGGACCTGGGCTATCTCTCGAAAGTGAAGGCCCTCGCCGCTCGGGTCAAGGCGCGGTGGGTTTCGGACCATCTCTGCTTCACCGGAGTGTCCGGCCGGAATACCCACGACCTGCTGCCCCTTCCCTACACCGAGGAGACGCTGCGCCACGTCGCCGCACGCGTCAGACGAGTCTCGGAGGTGCTCGAGCAGCCGCTCGTCCTCGAGAACCCGTCCTCGTACCTGGAATTCCGCTCCTCGACGATGTCCGAGGCCGCGTTCTTCGCGCGCCTCCTGAAGGACGCGGACTGCGGCATGCTTCTCGACGTGAACAACGTCTACGTGAGCTCCGTCAACCACGGCTTCGACCCCGTCGCCTACCTCGACGCGCTGCCGGCCGACCGCGTCGTGCAGTACCACCTCGCCGGACACACCGACAAGGGCACACACCTCCTCGACACGCACAGCGCGCGGATGAAAAAGGACGTCTGGAAGCTTTACGCGCACGCGCTCGCCCGCACGGGACCGCGCGCGACGCTCTACGAATGGGATGAGGACATTCCCGTCTTCGCGACCGTACACGGCGAGGCGAAAAAGGCCCTGAAGTACCGGCCACCGCTCGCACGGTCGCATCCGATCGAAGCGCCCCGACGGGTCGCCCGTGGCTGAGCTGCCCCGCCTCGAGCGCTGGA
>JAMQPJ010000453.1 GCA_023717585.1 Thermoanaerobaculia bacterium | reverse complement strand
AGGTCGACGCGCTGCTGGAGGCCACGGCAAAGGCCGCGCCCGCGCACCGCGCGGCCGAAGCCGCGTTCCGCGCGGGGGCGCCGGAAATCGAGATCCACAACGCCTATCTCGCCGCGCTCGGAGACGTCGAGGGGGCGCTCCCCTACACGACGATCGTCGGCCTCGACCACCACGCGGCGACGCTCCACTACCACGGCAAGAACGGGCGCGGGACCACGAAGGCCCGCGTGTTTCTCATCGACGCGGGCGCGACCGCGCGGGGCTACGCGTCCGACATCACGCGCACGTATGTCGCCCCGGGGGCCGATCCCGCGTTCGTCAGGCTCCTCGACGGCATGAAGACGCTGCAGGCGCGTCTGTGCCTGGCGGGCCGGCCGGGCAGGTCGTACGTCGACCTGCACCTCGAGACACAGCGGGGAGTGGGCGCGCTCCTCGCCGAGACGGGGGTTCTCCGGATCCCTGCCGAGGAAGCGTTCGAGAAGGGCCTGACGGTCCCGTTCCTGCCGCACGGCCTCGGCCACTTTCTCGGCATCCAGGTCCACGACGTCGCGGGACGCCAGGTCGACCGGGAAGGCACGATCGCGCCACCGCCCGCGCGCCACCCGGCGCTCCGCACGACGCGCGTCATCGAGAAGGGCATGGTCTTCACGATCGAGCCCGGGCTCTACTTCATCCCGATGCTCCTCGAGCCCTTCCGCGCGGGGGCGCACCGCGCGGCCTTCGATTGGGCGCTCGTGGACCGGCTCATCCCCTCGGGCGGCATCCGGATCGAGGACAACATCCTCGTCGGCGCGGATTCGAACCGCAACCTGACGCGGGAATTCCTGCCGGACTGACCGGATTCTGCATCAGGGATGGAGGACAAATGCGCGGAGAAAAAGACGTCATCACGCTCCTGAACGACGTGCTCACGGCCGAGCTCACGGCCGTCAACCAGTACTTCATCCACGCGATGATGTGCCGCAACTGGCGCTACAAGAGGCTGGCCGAGCACTCGCGCCAGGAGTCGATCGAGGAGATGAAGCACGCACAGGAGCTCATCGAGCGGATCCTCTACCTCGAGGGTGTTCCGAACATGCAGCGCTACTTCAAGATCAAGGTCGGGCAGACCGTTCCCGAGCAGCATCGCTTCGACCTCGAAGTCGAGCAGAACGCCGTGGCGCGCCTGAATGCCGGGCTGGAAGCCTGCCGCGCGAAGGGGGACAACGGGTCACGGCTCCTGCTCGAGAAGATCCTGAAAGAGGAAGAGGAGCACATCGACTGGCTGGAGGCGCAGCTCGGCCAGATCGAGGAGATCGGCCTCCCGAACTATCTCGCGCAACAGATCGAAGGCTGAAACGCGGTGGCGTCCGACGCGGACGAGCTTCAGGGTCCGGACTTCGGGGAAGGCCTTCCGAGCGAGGAGATCGCCGAGGGCGTTCCGCTCCTAGGGCACGCGGGAGGCGAGGCCATCATCCTCGTTCGGAGCGGCGCCGACTTCTTCGCCGTCGGCGCGACCTGCACCCACTATTCCACGTCGCTTGCGGGCGGCATCGTCTCCGACGCAATGCTCCGCTGCCCTCTGCACCACGCCTGTTTCGACCTCTCGACCGGCGAAGCCCGGCGCGCGCCCGCCTTCGCGCCCATCGCCAGTTACCTCGTGGAGGTTCGGGACGGACGCGTGCGGGTCGGCGCGCGCAAGCCGGAGCCGGCGGTCCGCGCCCGAACGGCCGAGGGCCCGGCCTCCGTCGTGATCGTCGGCGCGGGCGCCGCGGCTTACGCAGCCGCCGACACGCTCCGGCGCGAGGGATTCAGCGGGATAGTCACGCTGCTCGGGGCCGAGGAAACGGGCCCAGTGGATCGCCCCAACCTCTCGAAGGAGTACCTGACGGGGGAGGCCCCCGAGGAGTGGATGCCGCTCGCGATACCCGCCGGGGTCGAGGTGCGGACGGGCGCGCGCGTGGCGGAGATCGACGTCGCCGGGCGGCGCGCCGTTCTCGCGGACGGATCGGCGGTTTCGTGGGATGCGCTCCTCCTCGCGACCGGCGTCGAAGTCGTGAAGCTCGACGTTCCCGGCTCGGACCTCCCTCACGTTCACACGCTCCGGACCCTGGCCGACGGCAAGGCGATCGTCGCGAACGCCCGAAACGCGAAGCGTGCGGTCGTCGTCGGGGCCGGGTTCATCGGGCTCGAGGCGGCGGCGTCGCTGCGCAAGCTCGGGGTCTCGGTGGACGTCGTCGCGCCGGCTCCTCCTCTCGAAAAGGTTCTCGGACCGGAAGTCGGCGCGTTCCTGAAGCGTGTCCACGAGGATCACGGCGTCGTCTTTCACCTCGGTGAGAGCGTTGCCTCGATCTCGCCAACGGCCGTCCGCCTGAAGGGCGGCGCGGAGCTTCCGGCCGACCTCGTCGTCGTCGGCATCGGGGTCCGCCCCGCGACCGGCCTCGCGGAAGCCGCGGGGCTTCGCACGGACCGCGGCATCCTCGTCGACGAGCGCCTCGAGACGAGCACAAAGGGGATCTTCGCGGCCGGGGACGTCGCGCGCTGGCGCGATCCGATATTCGGCGGCACCCTTCGTGTCGAGCACTGGGTCGTGGCCGAGCGAATGGGCGCGGCCGCCGCTCGCGCGATTCTCGGAAGACCGGGAGCGTTCCGCGACGTGCCGTTCTTCTGGAGCGCGCACTACGACGTCTTCCTCGCCTACGTCGGACATGCCGAGCGGTGGGACCGGATCGACGTTCACGGCAGTCTCGCGGCGAAAGACGCCACGCTCGCCTACCGGGAAGGCGACCGGACACTCGCAGTCGTCACGATCGGACGCGACCGGATCGGTCTTTTGGCCGAGCTCGCGTTCGAGCGCGGGGACCGCTCCGCCCTCGACTCGTTCGGAAGATCAAGCTAGTGTCCGAATCGCAACTGTGAGTCGAGAGGAAAAAAGGAGACGTCATGAACAACATGAACCCGAGAAGAGCCGGAATATCCGCCATCGTCGTCGCCATCGGAATCGCCATCGGAATCGCCGGTGCTCTGGCGCTCGAAGCCCAGCAACCCCCGCAGGTCAAACGAAACGTCGTTCTCAAAAAGGACATGACCCTTCCGGACCGCGAGGGAGTCATGGCCCTCGTGGAATTGCCCGTGGGCTCATCGGAAGGGAAACACACCCACTTCGCCGAGGTCTTCGCGTTCGTGCTGGAAGGCACGATCTCGCTCGAGAATGAGGGCATGCCCACGGCGACGCTCAAGGCCGGCGATGTCTTCCACATCCTGCCGGGCAAGGTTCACAACGCAACGAACGCCGGCAGCGTCACCGCGAAACTGGCCGCGGTCTTCGTCGCGGAGAAAGGCAAGCCGCTCACGACTCCGGTCAAGTAGTTCCTCGGAGCGCGCTACGTCGAGGCGGCAGCCGGCAGCGTAGACGCGTCGACGAGGCCCTTCACCCCGTACATCGCGGGCAGGATCTTCTCCGGCGGGTGCGCGCGCCGCAGCCTCGCGACGAGCTCCGTGCCCGCGCGGTACGCCGGAAGGTACATGCGGCCGAGCAGGGGGTGACGCCCCCACGCCCCCGAGAGCTTGTCGGCCCTCTCGCCGGAAACGAGGAAGTCCCTCCGGAGGGTCGCGGCGACTTCCTTCTGCGGGAGCTTCTCCTTCCAGGTCAGATACGACGAGTGGTTCTTCGCGTCGTCCTGCAGGAGGGCGAGGAGGACGCCGATCTGGAGATCCCGGTCGGGGAGGTCCTGAACCTCCGTGATCCCGTGCGCGACGAGAACGCCGTTGTTCGCGATGCCCTCGAAGAGGACGGCCGCGCGCGTGTTCATCGTGAGGACGGACGCCTCGAATCCCACGAGCCCGCGCACGAAGAGGTCCTGCATGTAGGCGAACGTCGTCACGTGGCCGGGCACGACTTCGTGGCTCACGAGCTGCTGGAACTCGGGCACCGAGATCTGCAGCGACGCGTTCAGCTCGTACGTCGCCTCGTACTCGGGCGAGCCGTCGGCCTTCCGCGCATGGCCGAGGTAGTTCATCGAGCCCGAGAACCACGCGTTCTCGATCGCGAGGAACTTCACGTTCGCCCGGGGCACGCGATGGAGCTCCACCGGGAGGAACGGCAGGAGGTTCTTCGCCGTCAGCGCGTCGTAGTGCGCGATGAACGCGTCCCCGAGAGCCGGAATCGACTTGCCCGGAACGAGGCGCTCCTGGCGCCACGCGTCGACGGCCGCGAGGAGCGAGTCGGACCCGTTCGACGCATGCCCGGCGGCCTTCAGAAGGTCGGCGACGCGCCGGCGCTTCTCCGAGGGGCTGGAAGGCTCCGGCGGAGCGCCCGTGATCGTCTTCACGCAGCGGTCGTACGGCACCTCGGGCCCCTTGCCGAGAATCTCCATCCCGAGGTCCCACATGACTTCGCTGCACAGGCCGAGGCCTTCGAGGTACTCGCCGCGCATGCCGCCCGCCTTGCGCGCGCCCTCGATCACGCGCGCGATCGCGCCCTTCACGTCCACGGAGGCGATGTACGTCTCGATGGAGGCCTTGTCCGGCGCCTTCGCGCCCACGCCGCCGTTCGCGCGGAGCTTCGCGGCGGTGGGATGCGTGTACGCGTCCGGCAGCGGCTCGTCCGAGAACCAGCAGTCCGCGATGAAGCGGCCGGTCCCGGACGGATTCATGACGTCGCCGCCCCAGAGCGTGTCGATTCCGATGAGTGCTTCGGCGGTCGCGGCGTCGAGTCCCGTGAGCGGCATGTTCAGTCCTCCCGGACCTTGCGGGTCGAGTCGATCCAGAGATAGAGGCAGAGCCCGACGAAGAACACGATCGAGACGCCCTGCGAGACGGCCTCGTTTCCGTAGAAGGGCGTCCGGACGTTGTCCTCGCTGTACCAGGAGAAGAGCCTCAGCGCGGCGCCGAAGACGCCGCCGAGCGCGCCGCCCGCCATGAGGCCCGACGCGATGATGACGGCTCTTTCGCGCATCGTGCGGCCGGCCGCGCCCCCGGCCCTCTCGGATTTCCGGATGACGAGGTGCGAGATCATCCCGCCCACGAGCGCGGGCGAGTTCAGCTCCAGCGGCAGATACATCCCGAGCGCGAAGATGAGCGCGGGGACCCGCAGCATCTCCATCGCGACGGCGATCGCCGCGCCCGTCCCGAAGAGGAACCACGCGATGGGCTGCCGGTTCATGAAGGTCTCCACGAGCACTTTCATGATCGAGGCCTGCGGTGCCGCGAGGACCTCCCGCGTGTCGCCGGGCGCGATCTCTCCGAACTGGTAGACCTTCGCGAGGAGGACGATCGTGATTCCCACGGCGATCGCGGACGCGAGGACGCCGACGAATTTGACTCGTTCCTGCGCGGCGGGCGTCGAGCCCAGCCAGTAGCCGGTCTTGAGGTCCGTGATCATCTGTCCCGAAACCGAAAGCGCCGTGCAGACCATCCCGGCCAGCGCCATCACGAAGAACATTCCCGTGGTCCCGGAGACACCGAAGCGCAGAAGAATGACGGACGAGATGATGATCGTGAGCATCGTCATCCCCGAGACGGGATTGCGCGCGATCGTCGCGATCGCGTTCGCGGCGACCGACGCGAAGAAGAACGAGAAGGCGAGCGCGAGGGCGAGCGCGATCACCACAGCGACCAGCGTCGAGCCGAGCGTCCCGAAGAAGATCCCTACGGCCAGCGCGGAAAGGAGCGTTCCGACGAGGATCGCGATGAGCGAGATGTCGCGGTCTGTCCGGTCCGTCGTGGCGCCGGCGCCGCTCCGAA
>JAMQPJ010000415.1 GCA_023717585.1 Thermoanaerobaculia bacterium | reverse complement strand
GACGGCACGAGCCGGATCTGGCTCAAGCAGCGAGCCGGCGGCGGCGAGGCGGTCCTGACGGCGGGGCCGGACTCCAGTCCGCGCTTTTCTCCGGACGGCTCCGCCGTGCTCTTCATCCGCGGGGCCGCGGACGAGCGCGCGATCTTCCATGTGCCCCTCGTCGGAGGCGAGGCGCGAAAGATCGTCGGTCCTGCGATCGAGGCGGACTGGTCGCCCGACGGGAAAGAGATCGGATTCCTGAGGGTGGAGCTTCGGGAGGGCAAGTTCGCATCCTCCGTCCACCGCATTTCGGCCGACGGGACGAATGAGCGGGTGGTCGCGCGCGTCGCGGACCACGTCCTGGCCCGCCCGCGCTGGTCCCCCGACGGCCTCACGATCGCCGCCATCGAGGCCCAGGGGACCGGCACCAACCGCCCGAGGATCGTCCTCTTCCCCCTCAACGGAAAGGCTCCGATACGCCACGAGACGCCGGAGACCGGCAGCGCGAGAGCGCTGGCGTACGCGTGGAACGGCGACAGCCGCCATCTCGTTCTTCTCGGCGGTGGCCCCGAAGCGGCGCTCGGGTCGCGCACCGCTCGCGTCTTCCTGCAGGACATCAGAACGGGGAAAGCCAGGGTGCTCCTTTCCGGGATCGATCTCAGGGCGGCGGTGGACGTTCTCGGCTCCGGGTCCCTCCTCCTCGTGACGGGAGGGCGCCGGTCGAATCTGCGGGAGATCTCCCTTGCGAAGCCCGGCGAGGCGGGGCGCTGGCTCACGCGCGGCAGCAGCGTCGACCGCCAGCCGGTCTACTCGCCGGACGGCGAGTGGGTCGCCTTCAGCTCGAACCGGAGCGGGAACAACGACGTGTGGGAAGTCTCGACGAAATCCGGAGCCGTGCGGCGTCTGACGATCGACCCGGCGGAGGACTTCGATCCCGCGTTCACCCGCGACGGCAGGCATCTCCTCTTCAGCTCGAACCGCTCCGGACACTTCGAGATCTGGATCTCCGAGCGCGACGGCAGCGGGGCGCGGCGCGTGTCCGACGACGGCATGGACGCCGAGAACCCGACGGCCACGCCCGACGGCCAGTGGATCGCGTACGCGTCGGGCGGCGCGGAGAAGAGGGGAATCTGGAAGGTCCGGTTCGACGGATCGGCGGCCGCTCGTCTGGCGGCGGGCGCGTTCTTCCTGCCCGAGATCTCGCCGGACGGCCAGTTTGTATCTTTCGTCGCCGGGCCGGGCGGGCGGGCAGGCAGCATCCGTGTCGTGAGGCTCGAGGACGGCGCGCCCGTCCCGTTCGAAGTGACCGCTCCCGGATCGAGGATCAACACGGGACGCCATCGCTGGATGCCGGGTGGCGGTGCGGTCGCCTTCGAGATGGAGAACGAGAAGGGCGATCCCGGCATCGCCGCACAGGACGTCATCCCAGGAAGAGACACCTCCGCGACGCGCCGCCTCCTGACCGGCTTCACGCTCGACTCCTGGACGGAGTCTCTCGGCGTCGCACCTGACGGGGCCCGCCTGACCGTCAGCGAGCTTCAGGATTCGGCGAACCTCCTCCTGGCCGAAGGGGTCGACGGCATCGTGGCTCGAGGGGCGCGCGGAAACAGGCTGCCATGAGCCTCGCTCCCGCAGAGGACGCGCCGCGCGGTCGCAGGAAGTGGGTCACGCACGGGTTGTCGAACCGCGTCGTTTACGGGGGACTCCACTACGGCGCCCGCTGGCTGCCGCTGCCGGTCCTGCACGGCATCTCGCTCGTCGGAAACAGCCTCGCAGTGACCCTCATGCGCAAGACGCTCGACGGCATCCGCGAGAACTTCCGCCTCGCGCTCGGCGTTCCGGAGGCCGAGGCGCGACGTCTGGCGCGTCGCCTCTTCTTCGAATACGGCCGCGCCGTGATCGACGTGTGGCGGCTCCGGAGCGAAGCCTTCGTTCCGAAGATCACGTCGTTCGACGCGGACGCCGTCATGCTGGCCCATGTCCGCAGGAACGGGCGCGGCTTTCTTCTCGTGACCGGGCACGTCGGAAACTGGGAGATGGGCGCCGTGACACTCCGCGGCCACGCGCTGACGCCGGCCGTCGTCGGCCAGCCGGAGCTCGATCCGGATGTCGAGGCCATGCGGCTGAGCCTGAGGACGCGCCTCGGCGTCGAGTCCATCGACATCGGCTCGTCGATGGCCACCGCGTTCCGGGTGCGCGCGGCGGTCGAGGCGGAGCGGGCGGTCGCGCTCCTCGTCGACCGCGCGTATCCGGAGGACCAGGTGGTCGTCTCCTACTTCGGCCGTCCCACGCCCTTTCTCCGTTCGCCGGCCCTCCTCGCCCGCTTCTGCAAGTGCGAGATCCTTCCCGGCTTTTTCCTGCGCAGCCCCGACGGCTCGTACTTCAATGTCTGGGGAACGCCGCTTGCCGCCGACGAGTCGCTTTCTCCCGAAGAGGACGCCCGCCGCATCATGAGCCGCGTGGCAGCCGATCTGGAGGCCGTCGTGCGCGCGCACCCGACACAGTGGTTCAACTTCTATCGGTTCTGGAAGGACGGGAGCCCGGCAGGAGCGGCGGCGCCCCGGGCGGAGTGAGGCGGGCGCGTCCATGCGCCGTAGACGTAGTTTCCACAGCACCGGCTGCAGATGGGGAGCGGCTCTCTCGCGAGCTTCTCCCGGAAGCGGTTCGCGCGCTCGCCGGTCCAGATCTCCCGGAACGACGTGTTCCTCACGTTGCCGATGAAGTAATCGGGAAAGTCCCCGCAGAAGCAGACCTGGCCGTCCGGCTCGACCTGGGCGAAGTACCAGGCCACGGGGCAGAGGTCGTGGCCGAAAGTCCTGCCCGCGTCGGCGAAGTAGTCGGGCAGGTTTTCCGCAGGCACATCGGGCACGAAAGAGATCCAGGGGCGGCCCCGCGCCGAGTCGAGAAAGCGCCGGCGGCGCAGGCCCTTCAGGAGCTTCACGAGCTCCGTCAGCTGACGCCCCTTCGTGACCGCGAAGTCCGCGCCGTCGAAATCGAATCCCTTCCAGGAGCTGCCCGAAACGCCGAAGGTCTCGGACATCACCTTCTCGTACTCCGCGCCGGTTTCCTTCGACA
>JAMQPJ010000404.1 GCA_023717585.1 Thermoanaerobaculia bacterium | reverse complement strand
GCGTCGCGAGGAAAGGCGGAGTGGCGACGGGCGCGACATCGTGGAACGCCCGGCTCGTCGCCCCCGCCCAATCGCCGTTCGCGTCGTACACGTCGTAGAACTGCGTCCAGGTCGAAATCCGGTTGCGGCTCGCGTTCACGGAAGCCGAAACGCGCAGGGCCTCCAGCGCCCGCCAGGACGCCTCGAGCTCGATCCCGCGGCGGAAGCTCTTGTCCACGTTCTGCCGGAGCGGCTGGCCGATCGGCGACAGCTCACCCGTCGCCGCGATCTCGTTGCGGAACTCCATGTCGTAGAGGTTCACCTTGAAGAGGAGGCTCCTCGTCCGCCACTCGGCACCGAGCTCGACGTCCCAGACGCTCTCCGGCTTCACGGCGGAGAAGTCGGGCAGGACGGACGCGTTGTCCTCGCCGTAGAGGAGGTCGCTTCGCGCGGGCTCGCGCTCCGTGCGGCCCACGGAAAGGTACGCGCTCGCCCGCGGCGAGAAGTCGAGGCGCACGCCCGCCTTCGGGTTGAAGAACGTCCAGCCCTTCGCCGCGTCGCCGACGCTCCCCTCGTAGCCGAAGCGCGCGTGCCGGACCTGCGCGTCGAGGAACGGGTGCCAGCTCCCGAAGTCCCAGAGGAGCTTCGCGAAGCCGCTGATCTCGCTCTTCGACCCGTGATTCGTGTAGAGGCGCGTGCCGTCCTCGTCGTCCAGCGTGTGCGTGGATCTGTAGCCGTAGGCGTGCGCGCCGAGCGTCAGGCGGAGGGCGCCGAGCCTTTGCGTGTAGGTTGCGATCCCGCCGCCGAAGAGCCACGAGAGGCCGTACTCCCGCAGGTTCGTGAGCGTGCCGTCCGAAAACAGTCGATACCACCCGCCCGCGCCGACGGCGTAGGGCTGGAGCGAGAAGCTCGCGTCGTCGCCCATCGCAAGCGTCCACTGCGCCGTCGCGAGGTATTCGTGAAAGTGGTCGCGCTCGTCGGGCGACATCGGGTTGAAGGCGAGGTTCTTCTCGAGGACCTCCGGCTCGACCGCGTAGAAGGACTGCAGGATGCGCTCCTCGCCGACGAAGCCCGAGATTCTCAGGCTCGATTTCTCGAAGTCGCGGACGGCGGTGAGAAAGAGGCTGTCCTGCTCCACCCCGGAGTGCTCGCGAAAGCCGTCCGTCGTCTGCCACGACGGGCGCAGCGAGAGCCGCCAGCCGCCGCCGAACGTCCCCGAGTTCCAGTCCGCGCTCGCCCGCGCCGTCCCGTACGAGCCGGTTCCGAGAGAGACGGACAGGCCGGGCGTGCGCGAGGCGTCGAGGCTCTCGAGGTTCACGGAGCCCGCGAACGCCGCGGCGCCGAACGTCGACGTCCCGACCCCGCGCTGGACCTGCACGCTCGCGACGTTGAGCGCGAGGTTCCCGAAGTCGGCCGTGTAAACCGCGGAGTCCTCCGGCTCGTTCAGAGGGACGCCGTCGAACGTCATGTTCACGCGCGTCTGCGAGAGGCCGCGCAGCGTGAAGTACGCGTAGCCCTGCCCCGAGCCCGTCTCGGAGTACTGCGTGACGGAGGGCGTGTCCCCGAGGAGGACCGGCAGCTCCTGCCCCCACGCTTTCGCCGCGAGCGCGGGCCGGTCGAGGTCCGTTTTCGTGACGGGCGCCTCTTCGTCGCCGCGGATCGCCCGCACGACGACGTTTTCCGAGCGCGCGGGAGTCGGAACGGGCGTCGGCGTGGGTGTCGCAGCGGCCCCCTGCGCGTTCGCGCCCGGCGCCCAGACGAATACCAGAACCGAAAGAGCCCGGAAGAACCTTGAAGACATATGGATCCTTCTGCCTTTCCCTACGCCGGTTCGAACCGGATCAGGTTCAGGGGTTTGATCTCAGGCCCTCGCGGGCCACCCCCAGGCAATGCCCAATGTGTGGCCGAAACGGCCCGGAAGTCAACCAGGCAGATTGATCATCCGGGCGTCCAGGGAGCCTCGAGCGCGGGGCGTGTCAACGCGCGGCGGGAGCGGGGGCCTGCGCCTCGAGGCGGGCGAGGACGCGTGCGAGGTCCTCGTGGGCACCCACGAGGACGAGCGTGTCCCCGGCCGCGAGGCGGAGATCCCCGGGCGGCGGCGCGAGGGGGACGCCGTCGCGGAGGACGGCCGGCACCGCGACGTGCGCGGCGGCAAGATCCAGCTCGGAGAGAAGGCGGCCGTCGGCCGCGGTTTCGGGCAAAACGAGAAAGAGCTCGCTCGTCCCCGCTGCGACGAGGGCCGCGAGACGCCGCCCGCCGGCAGCCTTCGACTGGGGGTCCCGAAGGCGGCGGTAGGCCTCGTCGCGCAGGAGGCGGATCTGCGTCGCGACGACGTTCCCCGGCACGTGGAGGAGCCGGAGCACGCGCGCGACGAGCTCGATGGAGGTCTCGAACTCCTCGGGGATCACCTCGTCGGCGCCGAGGCGGCGGAGCGCCTCGACTTCCTTCACGTAGCGCGTCCTCACGAGGATACGAACCGTCGGGCCCTGGTTGCGGCTCAGCCGGACGACGCGCCGGCAGGCGTCCGGATCGGGGATCGTCACGACGACTCCGAGGGCGCGTGCGACCCCCGCCGCGTTGAGGCCCTCGAGCCCCGTCGCGTCGGCCCTCAGCGCGTCCAGCCCCTCCTGGCGCGCGTCCGCGATGCGCTGCGGGTCGATGTCGACGAGGACGTACGGGACGCCCGTCTCCTGGAGGACGCGCGCGACGTTCGTCCCGTTCAGGCCGGCGCCCACGACGACGATGTGCCGAGCCCGGGGCGCCTCGGACCTCTCGCCGGGATCCTCGACGGCTTCGGGGAGCCGCACGGCGAGCGCGGGCCCGACCGCGACGAGGAACGGCGCGAGGACGAGCGTGTCCCCGGCCGCGAGGCGGAGATCCC
>JAMQPJ010000398.1 GCA_023717585.1 Thermoanaerobaculia bacterium | reverse complement strand
GTCGTCCGGCGCGAGAAGATCGAACGTCGTCGAGCCTCCCTCGCACTCGACGCGATACGTGCCTTCGGGCTTCGGGACCTCGACGTCGCGCACGTTCGTGGCCCGCTGGCCGCGGGCGTTGAAATGCACGACGTGGCCCGCCGCCTCGAGGACGGCGTCGGGCCGGCCCGCCACGATGAGCAGCGGATGCGGCCGGTACGCCTTTCCGATCTTCTCGACGAAACGCGTATAGGCGGACACCTGCGTCTCGGGCCAAACGCCCGTCTTCAGGCGAAGCGCCGCCCGGCAGCCGCCCTCGAGGAGCAGGAACAGCGCTCCGGCGATCGCGAGGGGCAGGACAAGGTTCGCCACGAGACCGCGGATCAGCTTCACGCGGCACCGATTATCCGGTCCGTCCGGGCGGCCGAGGGTCCGGCGAACATGCGCGCCGCACAGACGCATGCGATCGGCACGAGCGGGAGCCGGTAGCGGTCGTCCGAGGACTCGAAGCCCGCGCTCACGACGACGACGTAGAGGAACGTCCCGACGAGCGCGAGGCGAACGGGCGCCGGCAGCTCCCGGCGCGCGAGCCACAGCCCCCTCGAGGCCGCGCCCCAGAGCGCCGCGAGGAGCGCGACGAGCACCGCGGAAGCCGCGAAGAGCCACGGGCTCGCACGGGCGAGCCGAAGGGCGAACGGACCGACGCGCTGATCTTCGTAGAGCCCGACGAGCGTCGCGTCGGGGACGAGGAGCCCGTACTGCACGGACAGGATGAGGCTCGAGGGCGTCAGCAGGAGGATGGCCGCGCCTTTCGCCGCCATCGCCACCGTGAGGAACGGATGGGCGGCGAAGATCGCAATCGCTTGCCGGCGCCAGCGTGCGTTCAGCTCGACCAGCGAGAGGCCGCTCGTGGCCGGGAAGAGATCCCGGTAGCGCGCCTCGCCGAAGATCTCCCGCTCCGTCCCGCCGCCCGAGCGGTACCACCGCTCGCGGTTCCCCAGCCTCTCCTGCATCCCGGGAACAGGCACGCCCTCGGCCCGCGCGAGAACCGGTGCGGCCCGATAGAAGAGAAGCTCGCTGCTCGCGATCGGGGAGAGCGTGAACGCGTTCGCGCGCGCGAGGTTTCGTGTCTGCCAGCCTCCGACGAGGAGAAGTGCCGGCAGGAGAAACTCGGCTGCGGCCCCGCACGCCGCTCGAAAAGAGCGCCGCCCCCGGCGACGGAAGACGACGAGCACGAAGCAGGCGCCCAGCGGGAGGAGGTAATACGAAAGGGGGCGCACGAGCGTCGCGAGCGCGAGCCAGAATCCCGCGCGGGCCGGGCTCGTCCCGTCGCCGCCCGCGTACCCCGCAAGCGCGGACACGAACAGCGTGAGCGCGAGGGTGAAGGGCGTGTCCGACAGGAAGTCCAGCGACCTCAAGAAAGTCCCCGGCTCGCACGACACGAGGACCGCGGCGGCGACTCCGGCCCGCCCGCCGAAGAGCCGCGTCGCGAGGCCCGCCGCCACGAGCGCCGTTCCGGCCGACAGCAGCGCGCCGAGAAAGGGCGGCACCCACGGATGCTCGCCGAGAAGGCGCCACCCGGCCGCGACGAGGAGCGGATATCCCGGCGTCCGGTTGATCTCGGGCTCGGGGACGGATTCCGGGCTCGGCGAGAACGACCCATGGCGCAGCAGCGCGAGGGCCGGACGCAGGTACGTGCCGCTGTCGATGTACACGAGGGCTTGCGGCCTCTTCCCGGCGACGCCGGCCAGGAGGACGAGTTTGAGAGCAAGAGCCGCGGCGACGACCGCGTAGACCGCCCTGGGCGGCGCCGCCCGTCGGCGGTTCAAATCTTCGCCGCCAGGTGGCGTGAGCCCGGTACGACGAGCGGGTCCCCGGCCGCGCAACGCGGGCAGTTCGCCGGTTCGAACGCCGGAACGTCCATGGCCAGGAGCGCGCGATACGGCACGCCGTCCACGGCGGGCTCTTTCCCGACCGCGGGAGCGCGCCGGTCCACGATCGAGGCGCATACGACCGGCACGGCGCCCGCGGCACGCAGCACGTCGAGAACCTCGCGCGTGGATTTTCCGGTCGTCACGACGTCTTCGACGACCGCGACGCGCTCGAGTGGTTCGAGCGCGAAGCCGCGCCGAAGCGCGAAAGCCCCGTCCACGCGCTCCGTGAAGAGGGCGCGCACCGAGAGGCCGCGCCCGACTTCGTAGCCGATGATGATCCCGCCCATCGCGGGCGCGACGACGGCGGTGGCCCGAAACGGGGCGAGGAGCGAGGCGAGCGCGGTGCCGAGCGCCCCCGCGCGCTCGGGCCACTGGAGCACTTTCGCGCACTGGAGATACGCCTCGGAGTGAAGACCCGACGAGAGCCTGAAGTGGCCCGACAGGAGCGCTCCCGCCTCCGTGAAGTGGCGGCGAACCTCATCCGGCGTCACGGGGCTCCCGTCCTTCCGCGTTCTCGCGGTCCCGGCGCAAGCCGTAGCGGTCGATTTTCTTGTAGAGGTTCGACCGGGGGGTGTCGATGGTCTCGGCCGTGCGCGTTACGTTTCCGGCATTCTCCGCGAGCTTGGCCACGAGGAAGAGCTTCTCCGTCTCGTCCTGGAATTCCTGCAGCGTCCGGATCGCGAGAAGCCGCTCCCAGGCCCCCGACGCGCCCGACGCTGCCGCCGCGTCGACCACCCGGCCTCCGCGCACGACCACCGGGGGAGCCGCGTCGCCCACGGGCGGGAACGATCCGGAGTCCACGTCATCCACGTCGAGGACGTCCGCGTCGGACATGATCATGAGCCGCTCGACGTGGTTCTTCAGCTCGCGCACGTTTCCCGGCCACGCGCGCGCCGCGAGCGTTTCGAGCGCGGCATCGGTGAAGCGCTTCGGGCGATAGTTGTTCGAGCGCGCGAAGTGCTCGGCGAAGTGCGCCACGAGCCCGGGCACGTCCTCGGGCCGGTCGGCGAGCGGGGGCGTCCGGAGGACGAGGACGTTGAGACGGTAGTAGAGATCCTCCCGGAACTTCCCCTGCGCGATGAGCCCCGTGAGGTCGCGATTCGTCGCGGCCACGACGCGCACCCTCACCTTCACGACGCGCGGGCTCCCGACGGGCTCGACCTCGCCTTCCTGCAGGACGCGCAGCACCTTCGCCTGCGTGGAGGCCGACATGTCGCCGACCTCGTCCAGAAAGATCGTGCCGCCGTCCGCCTCCACGAATTTGCCCGTCTGTTTCCGGTCGGCGCCTGTGAACGAGCCGCGCTCGTGCCCGAAGAGCTCCGATTCGATGAGGCTGTCGGGAATCGCCGCGCAGTTCACCTGCACGAACGGGCCGGCCTTCACGAGGGAGCCTTCGTGGATCGCGCGGGCGACGAGCTCCTTGCCCGTGCCGCTCGGCCCCACGATGAGAACCGTCGCGGGCGTCGGCGCCGCCTTCGCGACGTCGGAGAGAAGCCGGCGGATCGCCTCGCTGCTCCCCACGAGGCGCGTGATGCCGAGGCGCGATTTCAGCTCGAGGTTCTCGCGCACGAGGCGCGTCGAATCGAGGACACGCCGGAGGGCGTTCAGGACGTGCTCGGACGAAAGCGGCTTCTCGAGGAAGTCGTCCGCCCCCGCGTGGACGGCCTCCATGGCCGTCTTCACGTCGCCGTGGCCCGAAATGACGATGACGGGTGTCGCGATTCCCCGCCCGCGCATCTTCGCCAGCGTCTCCAGCCCGTCCTGACCGGGCATCTTGATGTCGAGGAGGACGGCGTCGTGGTCCGGCGCCTCGGACACGGCGTTCACCCCCGAAGAAACCGCCGTCACCTCGTACCCCTCATCCGAGAGCAGCGTCCGAAGCGACTCGCGGATGTCCGGTTCGTCGTCGCAGACGAGGATGCGTCGCGCCATCCGAGGAATCCTAGCAGCCCGAAGAAAGCGCCTGGCGCGCCTCCGCGAGAGCGGCCTCGGTCTCGGCCATTCCGCGTTCGAGCTTCTCTTCGGATCGGAGAGAGAGAGATTCTTCGAGTGAAGAGACGGCCGAGGCGAGGTGCTGGCGCCGCCGGTCGGGCTCGGCCTCGGCCAGCTTCCGGAAGAGCAGGCCACGGGCGTGAAGCGTCACGCCGCGCGCGATGCGCCGCGAGCCGTCGCGCACGGTCAGGGCGAGTTCGTAGCAGGCGATCGCCTCGAGAAGGTCCTCCCGCGAGCGCGCGAGGTTCTGGCGCGCGTTGCCGCGGTTGTGCTGGAGGCGGGCCCACGCCTCCGGGTCCTCGCGGCCATAACCGGCGTCGAGAGATTCCTCGAAAAGGAGGAGGGAGCGGGAGAGATCCTCGGCCGGCCCGCGCGAGCCGAAGAAGACCGCCAGGTTGTGCAGAAAGGTGCTCTCCTCTCCTCTTTCATTCGAAGAAAGAAACATTCTCCCCCGCGTTTGCCTCATCTCCCACAGATCGCTCGCGAGCGCACGGGCGGTCGCTTCCGACGCTTCCCGCCTCTCGAGGTCGTCCCTGAGGTGCTCCTGCAGGACGTACCACTCGCGAAACGCGGCGACGCTGTCCTCCGCGAAGGCTTGGCGGAAGTACGCGACTAACTCCGGGGCCGGAGGAAGACTCATGAGCCGCCGCGAACGTTCCACCCGAGGAGATCCCGCAGAAGATGCCTTCCTCTCAGAACTTGTCGGCGAATTCGGAGAGTCCTGGGATCAGGAAGCGCTGGCCGTTGACGGCCTTGACGATCGCGATGATCGAAACGGCGATCCAGAGCAGCCAGACGAACGGGTGGAGGACCGCGAAGCCGCCCAAAACGGCGCTCACGACCCCGATGGCGACGTGGAGGAAGACGAACGCCCCGAAGAGAACGAGGCCGTGCCTGGCGTGCCACTGCACCTCGCGGTCCTTCTTCTCCAGAATGAGAGGGATGATGGCCAGGAGCCCGAGATAGCAGAGGACCAGCCTGCTCGGGCTCCCGATATAGGCGAGCAGGAGCTGCATGCCCGCGCTTTGATCTCCCCGGGGAGCCCGCATCACAGGAGGGGCCGGGGGAGGAGGAGGCGGCGGTTGGGGAGGTGGAATCCCGGGGGCGTCGTCGGCCATGGAGCCCGCTCCTTTCGAAAGCCGGGCGAGTCTAGCCCACGGCTACTTGCGCGAGATGACGGCGTCGGCGGCGTGCAGGAGGACTCGCAGTTCACGGTCGCGACCCGTTCCGACCGGCATGCGTCAACCGAGCCCCGCGACCATCGTGGCCTTGAAGTAACTCACGAACGCAGAGCAGGCGACAAGCATGAACCTCGCATCGGCGAAAGCGCTGAAGCAACGTTCCCGTGCAAGACTTGAGGCATCAATGAAGCGCTTCCCCGGCCTTCGCGTCGACCAATGGAGGATTTGGTGAAACACGTTGCGTTCCTACTGCTCTTGCTGGCCATCCCTGCCGCCGCAGAGAACTCGCCCATCCGTGCGATCTCCGAAGAGCTTCATTACTTCAACTCCCCGATGGTGCTCGAACTCGACCTGAATGAGTTTCTCAAACTACCGCCCGGCAGGACCTGGAACCCGGAGGCGATAACACGGTTCTCGTGCCGGCTGGTCACCTTCGGCTACCTGATGCTCACGGCATCTCCTACCGATCCGAACAAAGTGTCCTTTCGTGCCTCCCTCAAGAACAACAGCGGCAAGGATAAGCGCATTCAAATGACCTTTGCGACCTCGGAGCGCTGTGTCGTGAAGGTCGACCCCGACGGCGGGGGGACCTGTATGGGTGTTCTCATTAGCCCCAGCCCAACCGTTCGTCTCGTAGTAACTGTCGACGACTACTAAGCCTCGCGGCATGGACTCTGCTGTGCCGCCTTCCGTTCCAAGAACAGAAAGTGGCGCTTCAAGTGGCGGTTCAGACACTCACGGAGAGCGTCGCGCCTTCGACGCCTTTCTTCCCGAGCTTCCGCTCGCGGGCCACGTCCGCGAACGTTCGCGTCCGCCCGTTCGAGGTGGCTCTCACGGGCTCTCGCGTGGGCGAGCACACCGGAGCGGCTGATAACTCGGCCAAGAGAACGAGGGCTGCGAGCATGGCTCTCCTATCAGCCGGAACACCGCAAGATCACGGCCACTCACTCAATCTCGGCGTCTCCGGAGCCGGTTCGTCAGGGGGTGAGTGTTACCTTTGCGGTCCACGCCAACCCCGGAGACCGCCGCGAGGTTGAGGAGCTCCCACGCGATGGACGATCTCTATTTCGCCAGATTCGCGGGCGCCGTCATTGCGCGGGCCTCGTCCTTCGTCATCCAAATAGAACCGCCCGCCGGAAGATTGACCTGCACAGCTTCAGATGTTGTTCCATTCGCGAAACGATGGCCCGATTCGTTCGCAGCGACCTCACCTACGAGCGCCCCGTCCTTCGTGAGGATCTTCCTGCCTCGGTAGAACTCGGTGCGTGCGGTGCGAGGGGTAGCGGGGTTGAGGAGCGCGAGGGACAGAGACGCTGACTCCGGTGAACGGTTGTAGATAGCGCCATCGGCGCCATCAATGATCATGCCCACAACCCCACCGATGAGAATGTTGCCCCAGAACCAACCTGACACGCTTCTCAGGAACACCAGGCTGGCGTCCTCGTACCCTTCCTTCGACAGCGTGATGTTGCATGGCTCCGCGTTGCGCTTGAGCCTGACCGTGGTTGGGGTAAGGGTATTCGCAGTCACGACGGACTTACCGCAGTTGACTTTGACCGACGCCCCGACTGGGCTCGAATTTACAGGAACCGCCTGAGTTGTGCCATGAACGACTGAGGCGCATCCGCTCGCGCTAACAACAATCGTTACGAGAAAGGCTGCAATGAGTGTTTTCATATTGTTCTCCAGTCATCTGCCGATAGGCTGTGGATCACTTTGGATTGCTCTTGCAAGCTGACAGACAGCCGCTCGAACCGGCACGCAATTCAAGGCGCGAACGCGTTTACATAGGGCGCGTGTATTGACTTTAGGTTGCAAGATTGCAGCCGCAAGCCGAAGTTGAAGAGTGCGAACTTTACAGGGGTCTGGGAACGGCTATGCAGATGCATCAGTCCCAAAGTGTCGGAATCGCTTCCGAGAAGCGACACTTTCGCGTGGTTAGGGGAGCCGCTGAACTTACGCGATAGAGAGCGCGCGCGCAGCCAACTATGCCAGGCGGAGCATCGCCGCCACGATCATCAGCGGGATGCCGGGTCGGCGGGTCTCACCGTTGACTTCGATGACGAGATCCTCGAGGCTGGCCCTCCTCATCGGACGCCTTGCCTCGGATGCCATGATCCGTGCGGACAGAATCCACTCCTCGTCGAACGTCAGCTCGGGCATAGATCCTCGCCCGGGAAGAGGACCTGGAAACTATCGAGGTCCTCGGACGCCCGTGGCCGAAAATACGAATTCAATCGGGGTTATTGGCGCCACTTCTTTGGATAGACGCGCAGCGTGGGCTCCTTGGCCGGCTTCATTTGAACCTTGAAGCCGATGTCAAGTAGCAGGTCACGTAACTGCTGAAGAGCCAAGTTGCAGGCGCGTGAACCAGGGCCGTAGAGGTGCTCGCTCGCGATCTTCCGAAATCGTTCGATCATCTTGCGGCCTCTCTTTGAAGGTGGATACTGCCTTCGTCTGCTGCCCAACAACACCGCGCTCAGCGGCGAGCGCAGGCGAAAATCGATGCGGACCGTTCCTTTAGCCCGGGACTTCGATCATCCGGCCATCACTTCGTCAGGGTGAAAGATCCTGAGATGGGTCCCAGGGGACAACACCCCACGCCCGAGGATGTCACGGTGCCAGAAAACGTGCCATTAATCGCGCTCGCGGAAAGGGTTGCAAAGCCGGTCGTTGTGCCGGCGCAAGGTGGTGGAAACTGCATGGTGAACGTCGCGGTCGAAGCACTCGTAACCGTCCCAGTAACTGTCCCAGCGGCAGTGACCGCCGTAAAGGTACAACCGGACTGAGCGACGAGAACGGTCTGCCCAGAGCCCGAGCCGCCACAAGAGTTATTGAAGGCTGCTCGATACGACCCAGAGGTGTTCGTGCAGGACGCCGGCTCAGTGGGGGAATGAGAGCCGCCGCAGCCCATAGTCGCCGCCGCCACCAAGATGAGAACGAGTTTTTGCACTTGTGTTCCTTCCATTGACAGTTCCCAGGGGCTGGTCTGTCAGCTCGAATACTCCGCAAGAACGCAGCCACACGGGTGAAGTTGAGACAATTGAGCATCCGTGCGTGTTTGAGCCGAAGCCAATGCAGATGCATCGGTCGAGGAATGGCGGAATTGCCTTGTCGGAGTGACACTTTCAAGTGGTGTGGAAAGCGATGCGTCGATTGGCGGGGATATGTGTGGTCCGCTGTTCTTGGAACACAGGAAGGGAGTGCGTCGCCAGAGGTGAGATCAGCGGACTCGTCCCGGGTACTTCCTTCGGCACACCCGCCACCCATGACACAGGGCTGGAACGTGTCAGATACGCTCTTTGGAATTCACCGCTTGAACTCCGGCGTTCTCGGGGTGCTCGCGGAGCGGGCGGCTTCGCGAGGAGGCAGGCCGAGATGGTACGCGCCGCCACTTACGCCAGGAGAGGGACACCGTTAGGACGATGATGAACTGCTTCAGCCGGCGCCGCCTGTTGAGGCGTGCCCACTCGTCACGGGCGGCGACGATCTCCTCGAGGCTGGCCCTCCGCATCGGACCCTCGCCTCGGAAGTCATGAGCTGCACGGACAGGATCTTCTCTTCGTTGAGCGTCAGCTCAAGAACTCGGGCGCTCTGAAAGGTCTGTCGCGTTCATTTGCCGCCATCCAACGATACCGCTCAGCGGCGAGCGCGAGCGAGCCCGCTGCAACAAAGGGTCGGGCGGCGGCGCGGTCCCGGGCTGACTCACCGAGATAACGTGGAGGGAAGATCTCGGCGGAACTCGGCAGCGAAAGCCTGAGCGGCGCTCTCGAGAGCGAGGCTCAGAGCCAGGCCATAGCTCTTACTACTCGCGCCCCAATTTGTCATGGAATCTATCTTGCCTTGATAAGTCTTGCGGAGAAGCTCCTTTCCCTTGTATTCGACCCGGGCCGCGAAGGACACGTCACCTTCGTATTTTGTCCATGAAGCACAGTACGCAGTAAGGACCTCTCCAGTAATCACAGAACTCTCGGCTGCGGTGGGAATGGAGTGTTCCCGAACGACCTTGAAGCCGGCCTTTTGGAGCTCAAGCGCGACTCCGCTTGCCACCCATTCGGGAACGCTGTTCTGCGCGATTACGTCCGCCGTGTGCATTCCGAAGCCATTGTGTACGTCTCCGATCGTGGTCTTCTTTGGCCGTTGATCTAAGAAGTCGACGAGCACTACGGTAACCACGCCGGACTCTGCCGTTGAGGATGGTGCGGGTGAGTCGGAGGGACGGGAGGTGGTTGCCGCTCGTTGAGGAGGATACGACAGGTTTACCTTGCGGTTCCCGAATGCACACCCGCTAGAGAGGACCAGGAGGATGAGCGAGACGCATGCTCTCATCGTTGGACTCCTTTTGTTTCGTCGGTTCGGTGCTTTGAGGCGAGGGTATCGCTGTTCGCCGAACAATATCAAGCGCATCGGCGAGCGCGGAGGTCGGCTGGAATGATGGGTGGACAGCACGTCTTTCCGGCCACCGTGACCGTCGCCCCAACGCCGAGTCGTCGGCACGGCCAACGCGGGCCGCCCACCCGCAGCAGCCAGGCTGGAGCCGGTCGCCTCTTGCGCGGCCTCATCACCTCGGCGACCGCGACAAAATCCCGACCGTCGAAGACTGCCGTCGTCTCGAAATCGCCGTCCTGAGGCCAGGGGCGGTCGTGCAACGAACCCAAGAGGGCCATCCAGCCCCTCGCTAAACGTCTCGTCGGCAGGTTTGTGCCGCGACTGGATCCGCGAGGCGGAAGTGGCGGGTTCAACGAGGTCATTCGGGAGCCCAGAAGAATTCCCGGCCTGGCTCGACTTGAAGCAGAACGCCGCCAAAGGCGCGGCGACGAAAGCGCCGTCGGTCACAGCCCGGCCCCCGCTGCGGAATGAGCGCTCTACCGCCACGTCCGAATTCGCGTCCGAATCTTGTGAGCGAAACCGAGCGAGAGCCTGCTAGTCGGCTGCGCGCAAACCCTTGCGATTACTGGATCGGCTAGCAGGGTGTAGGAAGGCTTGGCGGAAGCGTGTGGGAGTCGAACCCACCCGCCGCCCCTCTCGGAGCGAGCACGCTGGTTTTGAAGACCAGGAGGGCCGCCGGACCCCTTGCGCTTCCGCGGCGGATTCTACCGGCACGCCCGGCGCGGAACCCGGCGAACGCCGGTAATCCGGGAATCCGGGGCACTCCGTATAACCCCCAGATGTCACGCGCGCGCAGCTTCAGACGAACCTAGCGATACCAGAACGAAAACCATCACATTCAAGGAGACTTCATGTCCAGAACGGGAGAACTGCGTCTTCGCGGCCTCGTCGCGGCCGGGATTCTCGCGGCCACGGCTCTTCTTTATGCGCCGGTGCCCGCGCAGGCGTCCAGCCACAGCGAGGCGCCGTTCACGTCGAAGAACCCCGCCATCGACGACACCGACTTCTACATGTTCCGCGATCCGAACGACACCTCGATGGTGAACATCCTCGCGTGCCGCTACGGTCTCATCGAGCCTCAGGGCGGCCCGAACTACGCGGGCTTCCAGGATGGCGCCTGGTACGACATCAAGATCGACAACAACGGCGACGGCGTCGAGGACGTGACGTTCCGCTTCACGTTCAAGACCCAGTACTCGCAGCCGGACTCGTTCCTCTATGCGCTCCCGGGCATCACGTCGATCACGGATGCGAACCTCTACGTCAAGCAGACCTACAGCCTCGACAAGATCACGGGCCCCGCGGGGAACCCGTCCGCCGGCCAGATCACCCACATCCTGGTCGACCAGCCGGTCTTTCCCCCGAACATCGGCCCCAAGACATTTCCGAATTACGTGAGCCTCCCGAACGGCATCCAGAAGAGCGCCGACGGCAAGATCTCGGTCTTCGTCGGACCCCGGCAGGACCCCTTCTTCGTCGATCTCGGCATGACGTTCGACGCCGTCAACCTCGAGGTCGGGGCCGGCAACGGCCGGCCGGGCGTGGGCGTCGGCAACACGGGCGGCGGCCGCGACACCCTCTATGGCTACACCGTCCTCGCGACGGCTCTCCAGGTGCCGATCGCATTGCTGACGTCCGCGGGAATCCAGGTGAACGACGCGAACAACCCGGTCGCGATCGTCGGCGGCTGGGCGTCCGTCGCCATTCCGTCCACGCGCACAATCAACGCGGACGGCTCGGTCTCGAGCGGCACGACCTATCAGCAGATTTCGCGCCTCGGCAACCCTCTCGTGAACGAAGTTCTCGTCGGCGTGGGCCGGAAGGACTACTGGAACTCGCAGGGCCCCGGCAGCGAGGCCCAGTTCAAGGGCGACGCGACGACGCCGGGCGAGCTCTATCCGATCCTCGCCACGTACATGAACGTTCTCTTCGGCGTTCAGGTGCCCCCGGGCCCGCGCGGCGACCTCCAGCTCGCTCTCTTCCAGGGGCTTCCCTCGTCGGTGGCCGGCCTCCTCGGTGTCGCTCCCACCCAGCGGCCGGGCGAGGTCTACTCCGACCAGCTCCGCCTGAACACGGCCGTGGCGCCGACGCCCTTCGGCTCGGCGAGCCGCCTCGGCTATCTCGGCGGTGACGGCGCGGGCTTCCCGAACGGCCGCCGCCCCTGCGACGACGTCGTGGACATCGAGCTGCGCGCCGTGGCCGGCATCATCGTGGGCCTGCTTCCGCCGTCTGCCGGCGGTAACCCGATCTACGCCGCGTCCCCCAACAAGGACCTCGGCGACGGCGTGGACTTCCCCCAGCGCGGGTGCCGCTACTTCTTCCCGTTCATGTGGTCCCCCACGAGCGGTTTCGCGGCGTTCCACGCGGGCGCTGCGGCTCCGCACAAGACCGTTCCCTCGGTCCGCGCGATAAGGGACGCGTCGGTCAAGGGCTTCCCCGAGGGCATCTCCGACGAGGAGTTCGCCGAGCGCGTGCGCGTCGCGCGCGACCGCGACGATCTCGCCCGTATCCAGCCCACGGTCAAGTAGTCTTCGCTCGTGCTTTCCTGGCGGCGGCGGTCTCTGCTCTCCCTTCTCGCGAGAGCGGCGGCCGCCGCCGTGCTTCCCTTCGTTCTCTGTGGCTTCTCAGGCCTCGCTGCCGCCGGGCCCCGGCCGTGGCTGAAGACGGCTGAAGAGCGTCATGCGCGTTACCGCCGCACGCTCGATCCCGCGGATCTCGCGGCCTCCGAGGCCGCCGTCGCGAAAGGGCTCACCGCAGCGCCCGGCGACTTCGCGCTCCGCAAGTTTCGCCTGAGGCTTCTCCTTCCCCACCACCGTTTCGAAGAGCTCGCGCGCGAGGCGGCCGCCCTGAAGGCGGAACGGTCGGACGACGCGGAGCTGGACGGCGCGCTCGGCGACGCCTTCCTCGAAATGGGTCGCTACCCGGACGCGTTCGCGGCGTACGACCGGTTTGCAGCCGCCCACCGGTCGACGGCGTCTCTCAGCCGCCTCGCTCTCGCGAAGGACGTCGTCGGCGACCTGGCCGGAGCTCTAGCCGCGATGGACCTCGCCGCGAACGCCGCCCTTCCGGGCGACCTCGAGGGCTATGCCTGGTGCCGCGCCCGCTCCGCCCGGATCCTCCTGAAGATGAACCGTTACGAAGAGGCGGAGGGACGTCTCGTCGAAGCCCTCCTCCGCGTTCCGAATCACGCGCCCGCGCTTGCCGCGGCCGCCGAGATCGCGGCGCGCAAGGGCCTCTGGGAGCCCGCGACGCGCCTCGCCGAGCAGTCATTCGCGCTCGTGCCGGAGTTCTCCGTCGCGGCCGCGCTCGTCGACTATCGGAGAGCCATGGGCGATCGCGCCGGAGAGGACCGCGCGAAGGCATCAGTGAAGACCCTCGAGGCGCTGCTTCCGGAGTCCGAGAAGAAGGTTCACCGTCTTCTCGCCCTTTATCTCGCGGAGTACGGCGACCCGAAGCGGGCCGCCCTGATGACCGCAAGAGAGCTCGAAACTCGCAAAGACGTCGGCGGCTACGACGCCCATGCCTGGTGCCTCCACGAGGCGGGGCGGGCGAAAGAAGCGGCGGAGCCGATGGCGAAGGCGCTGGCGATGGGGACGATCGATCCTCTCTTCGAGTTCCACGCGGGCGCGATCGCCCGCGCCGCGGGCGATCGCCACGCGGCCGCGCGGCACCTGGCGCGCGCGCTGGAGATCGATCCGCGATTCCATGTCCTCTTCGCGGATGAAGCGCGGAAAATGAAGAAGGAGATCGAGAAAGAGATTTCTGCCAATGAATAGGAGAGAGAGAGCCCGTGTTTCCCGAGTGACCGATGTCAAGGGCGCGCTTTGCGCGCCGCGCAGCGGTCGCGGA
>JAMQPJ010000391.1 GCA_023717585.1 Thermoanaerobaculia bacterium | reverse complement strand
CCGGTGGCCGGCGGCGGCGACGGGCGGTCTGGAATCGCGGGCGAAGGAGGCGCGGGCGTAGGCACGAAGCGCTCGGTGGGGGACTCGGGCGCATCGAGGTCGGGCCACCTCTTTTGCTGGGATGCTTCCACGGATGGCGGGCTCTCCGCCTCCGCCGTCGCCGGGGTGGAGCGGACGACGGGCGGCGAGAACGACGGCGAGGAGGGAGTCGACGGGCTCATCCTCCCCTCGACCGGCGGAGGAAGCGTCTGGAGGGCGAGCGAGTCGATCTCGAGCGCGGGCGGGAGGCCACGCTGAACGCGGTCGAACACGTCGCGGATCTCTTCGTAGCTCTGGGGACGCCCGGCCGGGCTCCTCGACAGCATCCGCCTCACGACATCCTGAAGCGCCTCCGGCAGAGGCGGGACGCCGGCCGGCGCCACGACCTCGAACGTGTTCTCCTTCTGGTGCGCCACCAGCCAGTCGAAGTAGTTCGTCTTGCGGGCCACGGTGATGGGCGGCTTCTGCGTCAGCAGCAGGTGGAAGATGACGCCGAGCGAGTAGACGTCGCTTCGCCAGTCGATGCTCGACTGGAGGAAATGCTCAGGCGAGGCGAAGGCGAGCTTCCCGAGAAACTGCCCCGCCTGCGTCTTCACGTCGCCGTCCAAGGCGCCCCGCTGGAGAATCGTCGCCACACCGAGGTCGACGATCTTCGTCACGCGCTTCTCGTTCTCGAGCGTAACGAGGATGTTGCTCGACGAGAGGTCCCGGTGGAGGATGTTCTGGCTTCGGAGGTAGCCGAGACCCGTCAGAGCCTGGATCATCAGCGGCAGGAGTTCGGGGAAGGGCCGCCCCTCGAACGACCGGAAGTCGACGCCGTCGACGTACCCCATCACGATGGAGAGGATGCCGTCCAGGGACTCCGTGATCTCGTGGCACCGAACGACATTCCGGTGGCTGAGCGCCGAGAGGATCCGGCTCTCCTCGAGGAGCCGTGCCTGCAACTCGGGGCCCGACTCCCACCCCGACAGGACCTTGATCGCCACCGGAAGGCCGGTCCTCCGGTCATTCGCGAGGTAGACGCGCCCCATTCCCCCTTCGCCGAGGACGCGGGAGATCGTGTAGTGGTCGAACTCCGGCGGCATGTTCGAAAAGCTTGCGATGGGTGCTCCGAGGGCGCTGTCAGTTTAGCAAAGCGTGCCGCGTCACGACGGGGCGCGCGGCGGGACGCCCGAACAGGAATCCCTGGCCCCACGGAACGCCCATGCTCCTCAGGGCTTCGAGCTCACGCGGCGTTTCGATGCCCTCGGCGATCAGCTCGGCGTCGATGCGCTTGCCGAGCGCCGCAAGGGATCCCACGATCTCGCGCTTGATCCGGTCGTCGTCCAGCCCCGAGACGAGCGTGTGCGCCACCTTGACGTACTCCGGACGGAGCTGCACGATGGACTCGAGGCCCGAGTAACCCGAGCCCGCGTCGTCGATGGCGAATCCGAAGCCGGCCGCCCGAAGCCGGCCGACGACCTCGCGGAAGGCCGGGTAGTTGAAGACGACTTCCTTCTCCGACAGCTCGAGGACGACGTCCCCGTGCATCCGGCCCATCTCGGCGAGATTCCGGTCGTCGAGGAACACCGAGTGCGTGAGGAGGCGCGCCGACGCGTTCACGAACAGGCGCTTGCCGCGCGCGACCCGCGGAAGCGACGAAAAGACGGTTTCGACGCAGAGGCTCTCGAGCTCGAGAACGAGATCTCCCTCGCGCGCGACCGCGAAGAGCTCGTCGGGCATCTCGAGCTCGTGACCCGCGGGTCCGCGGATGAGGGCCTCGTATCCGAGCACGCCGCCGGAGCTCACGCCGACGATGGGCTGAAACACCGCGCGCAGCTTTTTCGCGGAAAGAAGGGCCTTGAGGCGCTCGACGAATCCCTTCTTCTCGCCGCTCTCGCGCGCGTCCGCGAGGCGGGTCGCCTCGGCCAGCGCCCGCATGACCTGCCTGGAAGGCCGAACGCGCGGATCGTCCGGGATCACGAGGGCGGTGGCGTGAATGTGCATGAGGTCCACCGAGGAGCGTCCGAGCGCCTGCTTGAGGCGCCGGCAGACGCCCTGACGTAGCCGCGAGGCCTCCGCCTCCAGCGTGACGTTGCGCCGGCCGGGGGCGCGCTTCGCGACGTCGAAGAGAAGGAAAACGCCGTCGGAGCCGTTGAAGGACATGGCGAGGAGGCCGGGCGAGAGCGGCGAGGACGCGACGTCCTCGCGCAGGCTCGCCGCCGTCACCCGCAGGATGCGGTCGTACAACTCCCATCCATAGAGGCTTTCGACGCCCGCGAATCGCCCGAGTTGAATGTAGATGACGCCGAGGTTCGCGACGCGCTCCCCTTTCAGATCGGCGAAGGGATGCAGCGTGAGGCCCGTGATGGCGTCGTGAAGCAGCGACTCGAGGCGCAACCTCTCGATCTCGGGCACGTCCACCGTCGTCCGTTCCGCCACGAGCCTCAGGGAGTCCGCCCGCGGTCCTCTCGTCGCTCTCATGCATCTCCTTTTGGCGGCGCGGCCGCCGTCAGCGCGCGCACGCGCGCCCGCAGCTCATCGGCTCGAAACGGTTTCGTCAGGTGGTCCGTCCCGCCGACCTGCATGGCCGTGATCCGGTCGCGCACCTCGGCGCGCCCCGTCAGGAAAAGGACGGGTAGGTCGCGCGTGAGCGGCTGGCGGCGCAAGATCTCGCACAGCTCCCAGCCGGTGAGGCCCGGCATGTTGACGTCCAGGACGAGGAGCGCCGGAGGGTTGCTCAGAACCGCCCGAAGCGCCGCCGTGCTGTCGCTCGCGCCGTCCACCTCGAACCCGTCGAGGGACAGGACCGCGGCCACCGCTTCGACCATCGCCGGATCGTCGTCCACGACGAAGACGCGTCCGCTCACGCGCCGGCCTCGCGCGCGACGGGGAACATGATCGTGACCTCGAGCCCGTGCCCGGGCTCCGAGAGCAGCGAGATCTTTCCGCCATTCTGCTCGAGCAGGTCCTTCGTGACGCCGAGTCCGATGCCGCGCCCCTCCACGCCGGACGCCGACGCGGACCTGCTCCTCCAGGCGAACGTGAACGCGTGCTTCTGCTCGTCCGGCGTCATCCCGGCTCCGGTGTCGCTGATCACGACGAACGCGTGCTGCGCGACGACGCTCGCCCGGACCCGCACCTGGCCGCCGGCCGGCGTGTATTTGACCGCGTTGTCGAGGACGTTCCGGAACGCGCGCTGGAGGGCGACCGGATCGGCGGCGACCGGAATCTCGGCGCCCTCCGCCACGAATTCGAGACGCACCCGCCCGCCGTGCGCGAGCCGGTACGACTCGACGAGCGTCGCGAGGACGCGCACGAGATCCGAGCGGGCCGCGGGCGGGGCCGAAGGAGCCGCGGCTCCCGACGCGAGCGG
>JAMQPJ010000378.1 GCA_023717585.1 Thermoanaerobaculia bacterium | reverse complement strand
TCCGCCTGCCGGGAGCGGCTTGTACTGATCGTTGAACGTTTCCTGGAAGAGGACCTGCCCGTTCGTGCTCCCGACGATCACGGAAAGCAAGTACGACTGGTAGAGCGCCGCGGGGTCCGTCTGGCGCACGACTTTCAGCGTCAGCACGTGCGAGCCCGCGAGAATGCCCGGGAGGCCGCCCGTCACGTCGGCGATGTTCACCGGGGAGCGAAAGGTGGTGTCCTGAATGATGCGGCCGTCCAGCAGAACGTGGAGCTGCTGGAGCGTCTGCCTTCGGCCGGCGTTCGCGAGCCCGCCTCCCGCCTGAAAGACGTTGATCGGCGCGAGCCGGGCCGGTGAGGACTTGGAACGTCGGGCGAGCACCAGGCTGTGGGTTGCAAGGGAAGAGCCAGCGACCGCCGCCGTCCCGGAGCGCGATCGGAATCTCCCGTTCCTCCGGCCGTTGCAGTCGATTACGCCGGAACGGAAGCGCGCGCCGCCGGCCCGGCCCCTGTGTCTGGCACAGCCTTTGGGCCATGCGGCACGTGCCGGGATCGCGCCCTACTTACTCTTGTCGCCTTTCGCCTCGAGGGCGCGCACGTCTTTAAGGCGAAGGACGCGAATACGATCCGTAGACCGTAGAGCAGGCGGGGCCTCGGCGAGCTCGGGGCGGTTCTGGAGCGCCAGCTCCGTGAACTCGACGAGCAGCGCCATCCGCTCTTCCAACGGAAGAGACTGGAACCAGCGGGACTTCTCCTCGTCGGTCTCCAGGCTTCGATCGTGGCTGACGAGCGGTTTCACGGGTGGATTTTACTCCCTCGCGCCGGCGGACGATCGAACTCTTCGCCGCAGGTCTTGCACTGCTTCCGCGGGTCGCGGTCCCCGACGCAGCAGCCGCCGAGGGCGATCTTTCCCTGTTCCGCCGCCTCCATCATTCCCGGTCCGGGGTAGCCATACAGGATGGGAATGACGTCGATACTTCCGCACTTCGGGCAGGGCGTGCTCTTCGCCTTTCCTGTCTTCTTGCCTTTCATCGAACTCCCTTCCCATGGCGAAGGTAGGCCCAGGACACGGACAGTCACGGCCCGGGTGCGGACCTGCGTTTCTGGCGGCGACTTGACATTACATCAATGCTTGCGGTAGCGTCTGGCCTGTGCTGAAGGAACCGCTGGAACCGGAGAGGGCCCGGCGGCTTATTCGAGAGATTCTTGAAAAGGGTTCGGTGTCGTTCTCAGGACATTCCCTGGAGGCGCTCGTCGATGACGATCTTTCAACGGTCGATGCTGTCAACGTGCTTCGCGCCGGGGTGGTCGAGCCTCCCGAGTTCGAAAAGGGCTGCTGGAGATACCGGATTCGCACCCAGCGAATCGTGGTCGTGATCGTGTTTCGTTCGGCATCGGAGATCGTGGTCGTAACGGCATGGAGAGAAAAGCGATGACGTGCATTCAGTGCGGCGGAAAGCAGACGACGAAGCGTGAGAACTACAAGTACACGGCCTGTGGGCTGTCGAACGTCACGCTCATCGGCGTGGAAGTGAGGCGGTGCGCGAAGTGCGGAGACCACGAGGTCGTCATCCCCCGCATCGAAGAGCTCCACAGGGTGCTGGCTGCGGCCGTCGTGCGGCAAAGTTCCCGCCTCACGAAGGACGAGATCAGGTTTCTGAGAAAGCAGCTGGGTTACTCGGGCGTCGATTTCGCCAAGGTTGTCGGCGTTTCCGCGGAAACGATCTCGCGGTGGGAGAACGGCAAGGAAAAAATGGGCTCAAGCGCCGAGAAGCTCGTTCGAATGCTCGTGGTCCACACGCAGCCGACTCGCCACTATCCGATCGAGACGCTGGCGACGATTACCGAAGAGAGGTCGCCGAAGCCTCTCGGTGTCCGACCGAAGGGGAATAGCTGGGTTCAGCACGAGCTCGAGGCGGCGTAGGAACCCTGCCCGGTCGCCCGCCCTCCTGGCGCCCCCATTTCGCCTTTTTCACCTTTCTCACCCTCCCGCAGTTGAAAACCGGGCCTGAAAACTGTCTATAGGTGTAGGGGGGCTCCGTCCACATGCGTCGGTACTTCCCGGACACTCCCTGTCCGTTTCCTCCTCCCACCATCAGGCTGGCCGGATCCCGCCTCCAGCCACTTTTCGACTGATGCATCTGCCTGAATCGAGACACTTAACGGACATGGCATGTCCGTTTCCCCCGCCAATCGCGGTGGAGAGGGAATTGCACATGCCCGAGGAAATGCCCTTCAACGACAGGCCCTACTTCCGTAGGCTCCTGGACTTCGACGACCTCGTGCGCCGCGGGCGCCCCGTCACGTGCGAATCCCTCGCCGAGCGCTGGGGGACGTCCACGAAGACCGTCCAGCGCTTCGTCGACCAGATCCGCGACGACTTCGACGCCCCCGTCGTCTTCGACCGTAGGAAGCACTCCTTCCGTTACGAGAACCCCGGCTGGCGCTTCCCGTTCCTCGACGTCTCCGGCGCCGACCTCTTCGCCATCGGCGTCGCCATGAAGGTCTTCCAGATCTACGAGGGCACGCCCGTTCTCAGGGACCTCAAGGCCACCTTCGACCGCATCGCGCGACTGCTGCCGGAATCGGTCCGGATTCAACCGTCATCACTGATCGAAAAGCTCTGGGTCCACCCGCAGCCCGTCCGCGCCATCGCGAAAGAGGTGTGGGCCGCCACCGCGAACGCTCTTCGAGAGAAGACCCAGCTCGAGATCGACTACCGAAAGCCCACGGGCCAGTCCTCGCGCCGCCTCGTCGAACCGCTCGTCCTCGTCCACATGAACTGGGACTGGTTCCTCGCCGCGAGAGACCCCGAGGACGGCGTCACGAAGACCTTCTACCTCGCCCGCATCAAAGAGGCGAAGAACACGAACTTCCACTTCACCCCACCGAAGGACTTCGACGCCGCCAGGCACTTCGGCGACTCCATCGGCCTCTACGTCGGCGGCAAGCCCTTCCGCTTCAAGGTCAGGGTCGCAAAGGAGATCGCCCCCTGGATCACCGAGGTGCGCTGGCACCCCGCGCAGAAACTCGAGGCCTCGAAGAACGGCGACGTCGTCCTCGACCTTCCGGCCGGCTCCCTCATCGAAGCCAAGCGCTTTGTGCTGTCTCTGGGGAGGTTCGGGAAGGCGCTGGGGCCGAAGGAGCTGGTGGGGGAGATGAGGGCCGAGATCAGGGAGATGAGGAAGGACTACGGGTCGGTATGAGGCGGGATCACGAGGCTCCGGTCGGCAGCATTCGGACCCTGATCCGGTCTTCCTCGATCACGACGATCGCTCCTTGGGCGAGCGCGTCCGACACGGCGGCCAGGTTGAGAATGAGGAGCGCCGCCTGCCGTTCCGGCCGGCGCTGCGAGGCCCTCCGAAAGAGGACCACGGACGGAGCCGTTGCGCTTCGGAGAGCCAGCAGCGTGCCGAAATCCGTGTCGGATGAAACGAGGACGCGCCCTTCTGCTGCCGCGGCGTCGAAGATCTCCGGATCAGGCGCCGTCGCCAGCCCTAGGTCGCGGACGTGAAGCGCGTCATGGCCGGCAGCGTTCAGCAGCTCCGAGACCTCGGGGGAGAGCGCGTTGTCGACGAGAAATCTCACGCACCGACCGACAGCGGCAGCTCTCGCTCCCGAACGGCCTCGGCTGCGTATCGAAGAGCCTCGCGGACGTCCTCTTCGACGAGATCCGGAAACGCCTTGAGGATCTCGGCGGTGGTCATCCCGTCGGCCACCATTCCCACGACCGTGGCAACCGGGATCCGCAGGCCACGGATGACCGGAACTCCACCCATCTGCTCGGGATTGACCGTAATGCGGGCGAATGTCACATGAGCTCCACTGCGGCTTTCATTCTATCTCGGGGCATGCATGTGAACTGTGGAGCCGCCTGATGCACGTTGTCGAAGGCTCTCTCACCCTCGCCGCCACCGACCTCGGCAAGTTCCTCGCGTGCCGGCATTCCACCGGTCTCGACGTCGAGGTGGCGTTCGGCAAGCGCAAGAAGCCCCCGAAGTACCCCGACCCGTTCCTTGACCTCCTCATTCAGCGCGGGCTCGCCCACGAGAAGGAATACACGGGGAAGATCGAGAAGGGCGGGTCGCCCGTCCTCGACCTGACCGAGTTCGGGGGCGCCGCCGCCGCGAGCCGCACCATCGACGCCATGAAGGCGGGAAAGCCCGCCATAGCACAGGGGGCGCTCGCAGCCGATGGCTGGTTCGGTCGGCCGGACTTCCTCCAGAAGGTCTCCAAGCCCTCCTCCCTCGGCCCCTTCTCCTACGAGGCCATCGACACGAAGCTCTCCCGCGAGACCCGCGGCTCCACCATCCTCCAGCTCAGCTTCTACTCCGACCTCCTCGGCGCCTTGCAGGGCGCCCAGCCCGAGTTCTTCCACGTCGTCACGCCCATCGCCTCGGAGAAGTACCGCGTCGCCGACTTCGCCGCCTACTACCGCCTCGTCAAGCGGCGCCTCGAGGAAGCGGCCGCATCCGACGCGGCAGCGCTCATGGCGGCCAACTACCCCGAGCCCGTCGACCACTGCGACGTCTGCCGCTGGCGCAAGCCCTGCGACGACCGCCGCCATGCCGACGACCACCTCTCCCTCGTCGCCGGCATCACGCGCCTCAACCGCCGCGAGTTCGAAGCGAATGACGTCCAGACGCTCGAGCGCCTCGGCGACCTCGTCCTCCCCATCCCGTTCAAGCCGGCCAAGTGCTCGAAGGAGTCGCTCGAGAAGGCGCAGGGCCAGGCCCGCATCCAGCTCGCGGGGCGCCGCGCCCACGCGCCCATCCACGAGCTGTTGCCCGTCGAAGAGGGCCGCGGCCTCTCCCGCCTGCCCGAGCCCTCGCCCGGCGACGTCTTCCTCGACCTCGAAGGCGACCACTTCGCCGAGGAAGGCCCGCGCGAGTACCTCTTCGGGATGACGATCGTCGAAGGCCCCGGCAAGACGCGCCACGTCTCGAAGTGGGCCGTCGACGCCGGCAACGACGGGGGAGAGAAGCGCGTCTTCGAAGAAATCCTCGACGAAATCTCCCGGCTCTGGAAAGCCAACCCGGGGCTGCACGTCTACCACTACGCGCCCTACGAGCCCACCGCGTTCAAGAGGCTCATGGGCCGGCACGCCACGCGCGCCCGCGAGCTCGACCGCATGCTGCGCGCCGAGCTGTTCGTCGACCTCCTGGCCGTCGTCAAGCAGGGCCTGAGGGCCAGCGTCGAGTCCTACTCCATCAAGAAGCTCGAGGAGTTCTACGGCTTCACGCGCGAGGCCGACCTGCGCGACGC